>NZ_JBHJTK010000001.1:476583-653556 GCF_042267665.1 Streptomyces sp. NPDC056224 | reverse complement strand
CGGCTCCCCCTTACCGGGAGCCGACCGCCCGAGGCGGGCCGCCCGCCCGACGGAGCCGGCAGGTCAGGGGGCCATCTCGTACGCCCCGGCCAGTGCCTCCACGCGCGCCCAGACGCGCGCCGAGCGGTCGGCGTCGAGGACCGGGCGCCGTACCGCGTCGAGGGCCCAGCTCTGCTGGTCCGCGGTGGCGGAGTCCTTGCCGTACAACTCGACCGCGTGTGCGGAGAAGTCGCGCACGAGGACGCCGAACAGCTCGTCGAGCACGTCCGCGTCCAGACCGGACAGCTGTGCCTGCTCCAGGATCAGCTGGCCGTGCACGACCAGCGCGAACAGCTGGCCAACGGCCAGAAGCAGATCGAGGTCCCGGCTCTGCTCCTCGCCCGGGGCGGCGGTCGTGACGAACGCGCACAGCGCGTCGGCCTGTTCGCGGAAGCGGCCGACGTTGGGCACGGCCGCGAACGCGTCGAAGGCCGTGCGCCAGTCGTGGAAGCGCACCGAGCCCAGACCGCGGGCCGGCCCCTGACGGAAGAGGAACGCGTCGTCGGCCGCGTCGAGGCGGGTCGGCACGGGCGCGTACTCGGCCGGTTCCAGCAGGTGGTTGCGCATGAACTTGAGGATCAGCGCGAGGTTGACGTGGACCGTGCCCTCCAGCTTCGGCAGCCCGCGGATCTCGACGGCCGCCTGGGCGAAGTAGGTGTCCTTCTCGAAGCCCTTCGCCGCGATGACGTCCCACAGCAGGTCGATGACCTTCTCGCCCTCCGTGGTCACCTTCATCTTGGTCATCGGGTTGAACAGCAGGTACCGGCGGTCGTCGGGACCGGCCGAGCGGAAGTAGTCCACGGCGCGGTCGCTGAAGAGCTTCATGCCGACGAGGCGGACGTAGGCGTCGGTCAGCTCACGGCGCACGTGCGGGAAGGCGGTGACGGGGCGTCCGTACAGGATGCGGCCCTGCGCGTGGGTGACGGCCTCGTACATCGCGTGCTCGCAGATGCCGATGGACGCGGTGCAGAGGTTGAACTTGCCGACGTTGACCGTGTTGAGCGCGGCGTCGAAGGCGGCGCGACCGGTGTGCAGGACGTCGGCGGCGGCGACCGGGTAGTCGACGAGCCGGAACTCGCTGACGTACTTGGAGGAGTCGACGACGTTCTTCACGAGCTGGTACGCGGGGTGGCGGCTGTCGGCGGCGAAGAAGACGTAGCCGTCGGGGCCCTCGATGTCGGTGCGGCGGCCGAAGACGGAGACGAGACCGGCGGCGTTGCCGTTGCCGATGTAGTACTTGGATCCGCTCGCCCGGAAGCCACCGTCGCCGTCGGGCTCCAGCAGCATGTCGGTCGAGTAGATGTCGGCGCCGTGGGTCTTCTCGGAGAGGCCGAAGGCGAACACCTCGCCCTCGCGCAGGAGCTCCGCCGCGCGGTCGCGGGCGGCGGCGTTGTCGCTCTGCCAGACCGGTCCGAGGCCGAGGATGGTCACCTGCCAGGCGTACCAGTAGTCCAGGCCGTAGAAGCCGAAGATCTCGTTGAGCGCGGCGATCCGTGCGGTGTCCCAGCGCTTGTCCGGCTCGTCCTGGCCTGCGGCGGGGGCCGGGGTCAGGAAGGTCGCGAAGAGCCCCTCCTTCGCGGAGAACGCGAGGAAGTCCGCCAGCCACGCGCGGGAGCGGTAGTCCTCGATCAGCCTGCGCTTGCCGCGGGCCTCGAACCAGTCGACGGTGGCGCGCAGCAGCCTGCGGGTCTCGGCGTCGAAGTGGGCGGGGTCGTACGTGCGCGGGTTGAACAGCAGCGGGTCGCTCATGGAGGTTCGCCTTTCGGGTCGGGGGATGAGGGTGAGGAGGGTGAGGAGGGTGAGGAGGGTGAGGAGGGTGAGGCGAAGGGTGCGGGCGATCAGGAGGTCGCGATCCGGTGGAGCGTGGCGAGTACGTCCTCCAGCCAGGCGAGCTGCATCCGCTCGTAGGCGATGCCGCCACGGAGCACGACGTGCTGGAGCTCCCGCCCGGCGTCCGCCACCGCCGGAGCGTCCGGGCCGGTGAAGTCGCGCAGCTCCCCCGCGAGGTAGTGGGTGAGCCGGTCGGCGTGCGCCCGGTGGTGCCGTTCGACCTCGCGGATCAGTGCGGCGGGGTCGTCGAAGGCCGCGCCGCGGATCTTCACGGCGAGTTCGTGCCGGACGCTGTCGGGCTGGACGGGCTCGTGGAGCCAGGCGGAGAGGGCGTCCCGGCCCGCCGCGGCGACGGAGTACTCCTTCTTGTCCGGCCTCGTCTGCTGGGGCACCTCGCGCACGTCGAGCCAGCCGTCGCCCTCCATGCGCTTGAGCACGCGGTAGATCTGCTGGTGGGTGGCGGTCCAGAAATAGCCGATGGACCGGTCGAACCGCCGGGCCAGCTCATATCCGGAGCCCGGCTTCTCCAGGAGGGAGACGAGGATCGCGTGCTCGAGTGCCATACCCCGATCCTTGTATGCAACTCGTTGCATAGACAAGCGTCACGGCCCGGGTGAGACGCGGCTCACGGCGCCGGCTCTCCGGCTCCGGGCGGGGGCCGGCGGCGGCCCGTCGAGGAGCAAGTCGGCCTAGGCTTCAGCGCGTTGCCGTTGCTGGATCACCGCGTTAGATTTCTGGAAACTGTTTCTGATTCGAGCGGGGCTGACGTGTTAGAGCTGACGGGGAGCGGGGCCGAGCCCCTGGAGGCGGGGGATCCGCGCCGGATCGGGTCGATTCCGCTGGTGGGCCGGCTCGGGGCCGGGGGTATGGGGCGCGTGTACCTCGGCGTCCAGGAGGACCGGTACGTCGCCGTCAAACAACTGCTCTCCTCCGTCGTCGGGGAGGACGAGGACTTCCTGCGCCGTTTCGGGCACGAACTGGACAATCTCGCCCGGCTGCCCGCGGAGGCCACCGCGCCGCTGCTCGCCAGCGACCGCACGGCGAGGCCCCCGTGGTTCGCCACCGCGTACATCCCCGGGCTCACGCTGCGGGAAGCCGTCGGTGTGCACGGCGGCCCGCTGCCCGCGCGGGCCCTGTGGCTGCTGCTGAGGGAAGCGGCGTCGGGCCTGGCGGCGGTGCACGCGCTGGACATGGTGCACCGGGACCTCAAGCCGTCCAACATCATGCTGACCCTCGACGGCCTCACCCTCATCGACTTCGGCGTCGCCCGGGCCGCCGAGCAGAGCCAGCTGACCAGGACCGGCATGGTCGTGGGCACACCCGCCTACATGGCGCCCGAACAAGCCTCGGGCAGAGGGCGGCCCAGCGGCGCCACCGACGTGTTCGCGCTGGGCTCGGTGCTCGCCTACGCGGCGTGCGGGCAGCCGCCCTTCGGCGACGAGTCGGGGCACGGTGTGCTGTACCGCATCGTGCACGAGGAGCCCGACCTGGAGCCGTTGCGGGAGCTGGAGCCGGAGCTCGCCGAGCTCGTCGCGGCCTGTCTCGGCAAGGACCCGGAGGGCCGGCCCACCGCCACCGAACTCCTGGAACGCGCCTCGCGGCACAGCCCGGCCGCCACACCGCCATGGCCGGCCGCCATTGCCGAGCGCCTGGCCGAGCGGGCCGCCTTCGCCGTGAACGTGCAGGAGATCGACGTACCGACGGTCCCGCTCACCGGCGGCGGTCCCGAACCGGACGAGGAGCCGGAGGGGAAGAAGCGGGAGAAGGGGCCGGAGAAGGAGCCGGAGAAGGGGCCCGGGGCGGAGCTCACGCCCGAGGTCGAGTCCCTCCCGGAAGGGCCCGGGGCGCGGGCCAGACGGCCCGAACGGCGCCGCCGCACCCGCGTCTTCCTCGCCGTCGTCCCCGTCGTCGTGGTCGCGGGCGGTACGACCCTCGCCCTCCAGCACCTCCCGTACACGACGTCGCCGCAGGCCGGGGCCCGGAGCACCCCGTCCGCCCCGGTCACGGCACCTGCCGACCCGACGGCGTCGGCGGCGGGCGGCGGCCCGTCGGGGACGGCGTCGCCCGCGCAGTCACCGGCCCAGGACAAGGCCGAGGGGGGCGGTAGCGACACGGGACAGGGCGGGGCGGCCGGCGCCCCGGTCGCGGCCGCCGCGGGCGCCGGGACCGCCCCCGGCGGCGGCAGCGCGAGCGGAGGCCAGAACGGCGCGGGCGGACCCGGAAGCTCCACGATCGCGGGCGGCACCAGCGCCACGCGTCCCACCGGTGGCGGGACGACCACCGCGCCCACGGCCCCGGCGCCCCCGGAATCCGGCACCTACCGCTACCGCAACGGCAACAACAGCAAGTGCATCACCCAGGTCTACGGGGCCTCGGACTTCGGCGAGTGCTCGAACCCGAGCGCCCGGTGGACCGTGCAGAGCAGGTCGGACGGCAGCTTCAAGCTCGTCAACCAGCAGAGCGGGGGGTGCCTGTACTCCAACGGGCTCGGCCAGGCCGTCTTCGTGGGCGACTGCGCCCAGGACATCGGCCGGTTGTGGCGTACGGGTTCGGGTGGCAGCCTGCGCAGCGACTACGGCGGCGGCTGCCTCGATCTCGGCATGGCCGGCGGCCTGGTGACGAAGACGTGCGGCGGGGAGGCGTCACAGCGCTGGACGAGGCAAACCTAGCCCTCGGGCGGCCGGGACACCCCCGGCTCAGTCATTCCGGCAGACGGCAGACGGCAGGGCGAGCCGCGCCTGGTCCGTCGGCCCGTCGGCGCCTCGGGTCGGGACCGCCTCGGCCCACCAGGCGATCAGCCGGTCGGCCATCGCGTCCGTCCCGTGGTCGGCGGGGTCGAGGCCGAAGTGCTCCTCCAGCTCGTACCGGAGGAACTCACCGAGCTCCGCCCGGGTGGTGCCGCGGCGCAGACGCTGGAACAACGGGCCGAGCATGCAGTCGTACTCGTCCCGCGCCAGATCCGCCACGCCGATCGGATCCCACTCGTTGAGCAGGTACCGCAAGTTGTCGAACAGCGACCGAGTCCAGGCAGGCATCTGGCCAGAATGCCACCCGCCGACGGAAGCCGCGACCGAACAGGCGCGGCATCGGCATCGAAGAGTTCCTCGCTACGGTCCTTCCCGTGAACCGTACTGATCGTTTGTATGCGCTGGTCGAAGAGTTGCGTGCAGCTTCGCCCCGCCCGCGGAGCGCCCGGTGGCTGGCCGGGCGGTTCGATGTCAGTTCCCGCACCATCGAGCGCGACCTCAGCGCCCTGCAGGAATCCGGCGTGCCCATCTACGCCGAGCCCGGCCGCAGCGGTGGATACGTCCTGGACAAGAACCACACCCTGCCGCCTTTGACGATCACGCCGGCGGAAGCGACGGCCCTGGCGGTGGGACTGCACGCACTGTCCGGGACACCGTTCGCGGGCGATGCCCGTTCGGCTCTGCACAAGATCCTCGCCATCATGCCTCCACGCGAGCGCCACGCCACCCGCGAGCTCGCCGACCGCGTCCGGCTCACCACTTCCCAGCGGCAACCGACCGGCGTCCCGCGCACGTTGCGAGAGGCACTCTCCACTCGGCAGGTGCTACGCCTGCGCTACGCCGACGCACAGGGAGCCGGCACCGATCGCCTGGTCGAACCCATGGGATTCCTGGGTGGCGACCACTGGTACCTCATCGGCTGGTGCCGACTCCGTGCCGCGGTGCGCGGCTTCCGTCTCGACCGGATCCAACAGGCGAACGCCCTGGCGGAGACGGTCCCGCCGCGCCGCGTGGACCTTTCCGCCGTCGACACCCTGGGCTGGGAGTTCGTACCTCTCGACGAACTCGTAAACACCGACATAGGGCTGTCGCCCAAGGCATAGAAGCTGGTGCCCCACGCCAACGGAAAGGCACCCCGTGCACCTGACGACCCACGCCCACGCCCACACCCCCGCCGCCGCCGACGCCGCCGCCCTGCCGACCCGAGAGCACGGCATCAGGCTGCTGGAGGGGTGGACGGCCCTGTGGAACGGCGAGTTCGCACGCGCGGAGCAGATCCTCACCCCCGGCTTCCGGCTGCGTTTCGCGAACACCGTCGAGGGCACCGGCGCCGACTCCACGCTCGCGCACGGAAGCCTCATCGCCTTCATCGCCGCCCACCGCCGAACCCGGACCGGACTGACCTACGCCCTCGACGGTGCGCCCGTCGTCGACGGTGCGCACGGACAACTCGCCACCCGGTGGACCGCGACGTACACGGACGGCTCGGGCACACCTGTCACCAAGAGCGGCATCGACATGTGCTCCGTGGCCGATGGACGGATCTCCGCCGTGTGGTCGCTCACCGGAGACCGGCGCTTCGCCGCGTAGCCGCGCGCGCTGCGGTGGACCGGGCCGCACACCGGCCCCCGACCGCATCCCGGCCACGACCTGTGCCTCGTGCGGTCCTTGACGGCGCGTCGGGACGCACGGGACCGCCTCGGCCCGGGCCTGACTGCCCGGGCAGGACCGCACCGGCCGACCGTCCCTCCGGCAGTCCCGCTGACGGCACGGCACGCGGCCGACACCGGATCGACTCGGCGACCCGGTGTCGCCGCGCCGTCCGGCTAGAGCTTCGCGATGTCCTTGTGCATCACGTCGACGCTGTCGGCGTGGTACGCGGCGAGGCGCACCTTGAGCGGATGCCCGGCAGGGGCCTTGATGACGACGTCGAGCGTCTCCCCCACGGTGCCGCCGTAGCACCCGGGCTCGGAGTTGAGGGACTGCCAGCCGTCCCCGCCGGCCTTCGGGTCGTTCCACTGCACCCAGGCGCAGTCGGCGGAGCCGCCGGTTGCCCGCACGGAGATGATCTTGACGGAGTTCACCGCACCGTCGACGTGCTCATAGATCACCCTCCCGGTGCTGTGGTGGAGTCCGGCACCGGCGTCCAGGGTGACCGTGCTGGCCGAGGGCTCGGCCGCGGCCGGAGTCACCGTTCCCGCGAACGTCACGGCCGTCACGGCGAGGGCGGCACACAGTGCAGATATGCGCATGTTCCGTCTCCACAAGGCTAGTTGGGGTGACGGCACTCTATCCCGTGGGTCGATCCGGCCCTCCGACGGCTCGCCATTTTCAGACACCGGAAAGCCGCTTGCGATGGTTCCGATCGGCACACGAGTGCCGTGGCCGGAAAGGTCTGTCGGGCGGTGAAGTGCGGCGCCCTGGGGTACCTCCCAGCGGTGGCCGGGGGAGCGTCGCGGGCCGGGCGCTACTTTGACGACAGGGCCTGGGCGCAGGCCGGGCACAGGCCGCGGTAGGTGATCTCGGCTTCCGACACGGTGAAGCCGAACCGTTCCCCGGTCGGGAGGGCGGCCAGCGCGTCACCGGTCGGGCGGACATCGCGGATGAGGCCGCAGCCGGAGCACACCAAGTGCTGGTGCGGCTGGTGCCCGTTGGGGTCGTACCGCTTCGCGCGGCCGTTGGCGGAGACCTCCACGACCTCGCCGAGGGAGACGAGCTCGCCCAGGGCGTTGTAGACCGTCGCCCGGGATATCTCCGGGAGCAGCCGCGCCGCGCGGGCGTGCACCTCGTCGGCCGTGAGGTGCACGTGCTCGCCGTCGAGGACCTCGGCCACGACCCGCCGCTGCGACGTCATCCGCCAGCCACGCCCCCGCAGCCGCTCCAGCAGGTCACTCATATCGGTTCCCCTCTTCGGTCCGGTGGGATGACCCGGCGCGGATGCGCACCCGTCCGGGATCCGACGGCATATGGGATTGGCGGCCTTCTTGACTTGGATTGTGTCCATCGTAGGATCGGTTACACAGATGGCAAAGAGGCAGGACGACTCCACCGCGGCGGGAGACAGAGACGTGACGGACCACCGCCGAGGAGCCGCGCGGTGCCGACACCTGCCGGTGGCGGCCGCTCGCGTCCCACTGTCCGAGACCGTCCGGGACGGTGACCACCTCGGCGTCGAGGAGATCGACTAGGCCGAGGACGAGCCGGGGGCCCGAGCCCCGGCAGTTCCACCGCATTCAGTTCCTGAACACCGTGATCCGCCTGGTACGGAAGGATTCCCATGTCTGAGAACCACGATGCAATCGTCGTAGACGCCAAGGCCGAGGGCGGAGGTGGCTGCCCGGTCGCGCACGAGCGCGCGCCGCACCCGACGCAGGGCGGCGGAAACCGCCAGTGGTGGCCCGAGCGGCTCAACCTGAAGATCCTCGCCAAGAACCCCGCCGTCGCGAACCCCCTCGGCGAGGAGTTCGACTACGCCGCGGCGTTCAAGACCCTCGACCTCCCGGCGGTCAAGCAGGACATCGCCCAGGTGCTGACGACCTCGCAGGACTGGTGGCCCGCCGACTTCGGCCACTACGGCCCGTTCATGATCCGGATGGCCTGGCACAGCGCCGGCACCTACCGGATCAGCGACGGCCGCGGCGGCGCCGGGGCCGGCCAGCAGCGCTTCGCACCCCTGAACAGCTGGCCGGACAACGGCAACCTCGACAAGGCCCGCCGTCTGCTGTGGCCGGTCAAGAAGAAGTACGGCCAGAGCCTCTCGTGGGCCGACCTGATGATCCTCACCGGCAACGTCGCCCTGGAGCAGATGGGATTCGAGACCTTCGGCTTCGGCGGCGGCCGCGCCGACGTCTGGGAGCCCGACGAGGACGTCTACTGGGGTCCCGAGACCACCTGGCTCGACGACGAGCGCTACACGGGCGACCGCGAGCTGGAGAACCCCCTGGGCGCCGTCCAGATGGGCCTCATCTACGTCAACCCGGAGGGCCCGAACGGCAACCCGGACCCGCTCGCCGCGGCCCGCGACATCCGTGAGACCTTCCGCCGGATGGCGATGAACGACGAGGAGACCGTCGCCCTGATCGCGGGCGGTCACACCTTCGGAAAGACCCACGGCGCGGGTCCCGCGGAGAACGTCGGCGCCGACCCCGAGGCCGCCCCGATCGAGCAGCAGGGCCTCGGCTGGAACAACTCCTACGGCACCGGCAAGGGCGCGGACGCCATCACCAGTGGCCTGGAGGGCATCTGGACGAACACCCCGACCGCCTGGGACAACAGCTTCTTCGACATCCTGTTCGGCTACGAGTGGGAGCTGTTCAAGAGCCCCGCCGGCGCGCACCAGTGGCGGCCGAAGGAAGGCGCGGGAGCGGGCACGGTGCCCGACGCCCACGACCCGTCGAAGAGCCACGCCCCGACGATGCTCACCACGGACCTCTCGCTGCGGTTCGACCCGGCCTACGAGCAGATCTCCCGGCGCTTCCACGAGAACCCCGCCGAATTCGCGGACGCCTTCGCCCGTGCGTGGTTCAAGCTGACCCACCGCGACATGGGCCCGGTGGTGCGCTACCTCGGCCCCGAGGTCCCGGCCGAGACGCTGCTGTGGCAGGACCCCCTGCCCGCCGTCACCCACGAGCTCGTCGACGCCTCGGACATCGCCTCCCTCAAGAGCCGGATCCTCGCATCGGACCTCGCGGTGTCCCAGCTCGTCTCCACCGCGTGGGCGTCCGCCTCGTCCTTCCGCGGCAGCGACAAGCGGGGCGGCGCCAACGGCGCGCGCGTCCGCCTCCAGCCGCAGAGCGGATGGGAGGTCAACGAGCCCGACGAGCTCGCGACCGTCCTGCGCACCCTGACGGGGATCCAGGAGGCCTTCAACGCCGAGCAGAGCGGCGGCAAGCGGATCTCGCTCGCCGACCTGATCGTGCTGGCCGGCGCCGCCGCGGTCGAGCAGGCCGCCAAGGACGCGGGCTCCGACGTCACGGTCCCCTTCACGCCGGGCCGCGCGGACGCCACGCAGGAGCAGACCGACGTGGAGTCCTTCGCCGCGCTGGAGCCGACCGCCGACGGGTTCCGCAACTACCTCGGGAAGGGCAACCGTCTGCCGGCCGAGTACCTGCTGCTCGACCGGGCGAACCTGCTGACCCTGAGCGCCCCCGAGCTGACGGTCCTCATCGGTGGTCTGCGCGTCCTCGGCGCGAACCACCAGCAGTCGCCGCACGGCGTCTTCACCACGACCCCGGGCTCCCTGACGAACGACTTCTTCGTCAACCTGCTCGACCTGGGCACGACGTGGACGGCGACGTCCGGGGACGCGAACACCTTCGAGGGCCGCGACGCCGCAACCGGCGAGGTCAAGTGGACCGGCACCCGTGCCGACCTTGTCTTCGGGTCGAACTCCGAGCTGCGCGCGCTCGCGGAGGTCTACGCGAGCGACGACGCGAGGCAGAAGTTCGTCGAGGACTTCGTCGCGGCGTGGGACAAGGTCATGAACCTCGACCGGTTCGACCTGGTCTGACCAGCAGGTCCGGGCCGGCCGCACGGCCGGCCCGGACCTCCTCGGCGCGGTCGCGCTACGCGGAAGCCCTGCCCGGGCCCATGGGCCCACCGTTCGCGGGCGGGTACCCGGGCCTCGCCGGTATCGACGCCCGCACGGGCGCCGGGGGCAGCGGCGGGAAGGGCGGGAGGGACGGCTCGTACAGCCAGGCCGAGAACAGGTCGTCCATCGGCTCGGCCGCGTACCGCGCCACGTGGCCGGTGAAGTGTCCCGTGGTCACCACGCCGTGGCGGTGGACGGCGGCCCAGTCGCGCAGCATGCGGAAGAACGCGCCGTCGCCCAGGGCGCAGCGGATCGCGTGCACGGCGAGCCCCCCGCGCTCGTAGAGGCGGTCGTCGAACATCAGCTTGCGGCCCGGGTCGACCACGCGCAGGTCCTGGGCCTGCGGGGCGAGCAGCCGGTGCGCGGCGGCCGCCAGTTCGTGCGCGGTGCGCCCGCCGGAGCGCTCCGACCAGAGCCATTCCGCGTACTTCGCGAAGCCCTCGTTCAGCCAGATGTGCCGCCAGTCGGCGATGGTCACGCTGTTGCCGAACCACTGGTGTGCGAGCTCGTGGGCGATCAGGCGCTCCGAGCCGCGTACGCCGTCCACGTGGTTGGCGCCGAACAGGGAGAGTCCCTGGGCTTCCACCGGGACGTCCAGTTCCTCGTCGGCGACGACCACCGCGTACTCGCCGAAGGGATAGGGCCCGAACAGTTCCTCGAACAGCTGCATCATCGCGGGCTGCCGGGCGAAGTCGCGCGAGAACCGCGGCAGCAGGTGCGCCGGCACGTGGGCGCTCTGCGGAACACCACCGAGCCCGGGATCGCCGAGCAGCACCGTCTGGTACATGCCGATGGACAGGCCGACCAGGTAGCTGGAGGTCGGCGCGGACTGCTCGTACACCCAGGTGGTGGTGCTGGCCTTCGTCGTCCGGGTCAGCAGCCGGCCGCCGGCCACCACCGTGTAGGCGGACGGTGTGTTGACGGAGATCTGGTACGAGGCCTTGTCGGCGGGCCGGTCGTTGCACGGGTACCAGGAGGGCGCGCCGACCGGCTGGCTGGCGACCAGCGCCCCGTCGGTCAGTTCCTCCCAGCCGAGGCCGCCCCACGGGCTCCGCACCGGCTTGGGGTTGCCCGCCCAGTGCACCTCGACGGTGAATGCGGCGCCCGCCGGCAGCGGCTTGGCCGGCCGGATTCGGAGTTTGCCGCCCCGGTGCGCGTAGTGCGGCGCCCGGCCGTTCAGCAGGACCCGGCCCACTTTGAACTCGGCCAGGTTGAGGTGGAACTCGGTGAGCGGTGCCCGTCCGGCGATCGCGCTGAGCCGGGCCGTCCCGGCCAGCCGGTTGGGGCCGGGACGGTATTCCAGAGCGAGTTCGTACCGGTGCACGCGGTAACGGGTGTCGCCGTTGGCCGGAAAGTACGGGTCCGATGCCGCTGTCCTCTGGCCGCTCACTGCCGCTTCCGCTCCCTGCGCTGTGCTCGTACGACGTGCGGGTGTTGCCGAGGGCCGGCCCTTCTCAAGGCCGCCAGGCCTCGATCGGGTTTCCGAGCCAGCGGGTATCGGCGGGGACCGATTCGCCGGCCATCACGAGTGAGGCGGGACCCAGTGTGCTGCGGGCCCCGATCGTGCTCCCGGGCAGGACGATTCCGCCCGGGCCCAGGGTGGCGCCCTCACGGAGGACCACAGTATCCGTCCTCAAGATCCGGTCATGGAAGAGGTGAGTCTGCAGCACACAGCCACGGTTCACGCTGACCGCGTCGCCCAGCACCACCAGGTCCGTCTCGGGCAGCCAGTAGCTCTCGCACCACACGCCCCGGCCGATCCGCGCCCCGAGCCCGCGCAGCCACAGGGCCAGCAGCGGCGTACCGGGCACCGATCCGACGAGCCACGGCACGGCCAGTACCTCGACGAAGGTGTCGGCCAGCTCGTTGCGCCAAACGAAGCCGCTCCACAGGGGGTGCTCCCCCGTCCGGTGCCGGCCCACCAGCAGCCACTTCGCGGCCACGGCGACCGCGCACGCGGCGCCGCCGGCGGCGAGCAGGGCCGCCCCGGACAGCAGTGCCGCTCCCCAGATCCCCAGGCCGCTCTCCGTGATCAGCGCGCAGAGCGCCGCCACGGTCAGCACGGCCAGCGCGGCCGAGCAGAACACCGGGACCAGCCGGCACAGCTCCACCAGTCCGCGCGCCCACAGCAGCCGCGCGGGCGGGTCGTACGTCCGGCTCTGGTCCGCGTCCGCCGCGGAGCGCGGCAGCCGGACCGGCGGCAGGCCCAGGTACGAGCTGCCCTTCTTGGCCTTCTTCGGGGTGGCGGACAGCACGCCGACCAGCCCGTCGTCCGGTACGTTGCGGCCCGGCGCGGTCATTCCGGAGTTGCCGAGGAAGGCCCGGCGGCCGATCTCGGAATGTCCGATCCGCATCCAGCCGCCGCCCAGTTCGTACGGGGCGGTCAGGGTGTCGTCGGCCAGGAAGGCGCCCTCGCCGACGGTGGTGAGGCTCGGCAGCGCGAGCACGGTGGACACCTCCGCGCCGCGGCCGATCTTCATGCCGAGCAGCCGCAGCCACACCGGTGTGATCAGTCCGGCGTACAGCGGGAAGAGGGTTTCCCGGGACAGGTCCATCAGCTGGGTGACCGTCCAGGCCTGCCAGCCGACCCGGGAGTGCGTCGGATGGTTGCCCGTACGCAGCCCGAGGCTGAGCAGCCGTACCGGGACCAGCAGGAGCAGCGCGTACGCGAACCCGTAGGCGAGCGCCCCGGGCACCACGGCGAGCAGCGCTCCGCGCAGGGCCGCGGCCAGGCCCGCGTCGGCCGGCACGAACCGGCTCAGCACGAGCAGGGCGGGGAGGGTGGCGAGCACGGGCAGGACCGTGAGGCCGAAGCCGGCCGCACCGTACGCGGCCCGCCAGGGGAGCCCGCGCGGCGGGCGTTCCTCGGGCCAGTTCCGCTTGGCCCTGCCCAGCTTGCCGGCCGGCGCTCCGGCCCAGCGCTGGCCGGTGGGAATCTGGCCGACCACGGCGGAGCCGGGCGCCACCTCGGCGCGCTTGCCGACGCGAGCGCCGGGGAAGAGGATGCTGCGGGTGCCGACCACGGCGCCCGCGCCGACCTTGACCGGGCCGATCTCGAGGCGGTCGCCGTCCAGCCAGTGGCCGGAGAGGTCCACCTCGGACTCGACGGCGCAGCCGCGGCCGAGCTTGAGCATGCCCGTGACCGGGGGCAGCGAGTGCAGGTCCACCTCGGGGCCGATCCTGGCGCCGAGAGCGCGGGCGTAGCGCTCCAGCCAGGAGCCGGTGAGCGAGGTCGCGCCGACGTACTCGGCCAGCCGTTCGGCCGTCCACAGCCTCAGGTGCACGCTCCCGCCGCGCGGGTGGCGTCCCGCCTTCACCCCGCGCAGCAGCAGGCGGGCGCCGCCGGCCGCGATCACGAGGCGGCCGGGCGGGCTGAAGAGCAGCACCGCGCCGGCGGCCACGAGCCACCAGGAGGCGGTCGGCGCCCACGGATAGGGCCCGAACAGGTGCAGGACGTTGCCCAGGGCCAGCAGCGCCACGGTCCAGCGAAGGCCGACCAGCGTGAACAGCGGGAGCAGCAGGAGCGACTGGATCACCTTGGACCGCAGCGGTACCGGGGGGATGGTCCGGGCCGCACCGTCGTCCTGTACGGACTTCTCCAGCCTCCGGGCCAGCTTGCGCAGGGTGGGCTGCTGGTAGATGTCGAGCACGGCCGCGCTCGGATAGCGGGTGCGCAGCCGGGTGGTGAGCTGGGCGGCGGCGAGGCTGTTGCCGCCGATCGCGAAGAAGTCGTCGGCGGCGCCGGTGACGGCCACTCCGAGGGTCTCGCCCCACTGCTCGGCGAGCCAGGCCTCGGTGCCGTACAGCTGTTCGGCGGGGCCGGTGGTCTCCAGTTCGGGCAGGGGCCAGGGCAGCGCGTCCCGGTCCACCTTGCCGGACGTACGGGTCGGCAGCTCGTCGACCGGCGCGAGCAGCGGTACGAGGGCCGCGGGCAGCTCGGCGCGCAGCCGCTCCACGGCGGCCGAGCGGTCCCAGCCCTCCTGGGTGACCAGGTAGCCGACGAGCAGCTGGTTGCCGCTGCGCGCCGTGCGCACGGCGGCGGCCGCGCCGGCGACGCCGGGCAGGGCCTGCAGCGCGGCGTCCACCTCGCCCAGCTCGATCCTGCGACCGCCCAGCTTGATCTGCTCGTCACCGCGGCCGAGGAAGACCAGCCCCTCCGGTTCCGCGCGGACGAGGTCACCGCTGCGGTAGGCGCGCTCCCAGCCGAGGGATTCCAGCGGGGCGTACTTCTCGGCGTCCTTCTCGGCGTCGAGGTAGCGGGCCAGTCCGACGCCGCCGATCACGAGCTGGCCGCTGCCGCCCATCGGCACCGGCTCCCCGGACTCGTCGACCACGGCCAGTTCCCAGCCGTTCAGCGGGAGACCGATCCGGATCGGTTCCTCACCGGTCAGCAGCGAGGCGCAGGCGACGACGGTGGCCTCGGTGGGGCCGTACGTGTTCCAGACCTCGCGGCCCTCGGTGACCAGGCGCTGGGTCAGCTCGGGCGGGCAGGCCTCGCCGCCGAAGATCAGCAGTCGGACCTCGCCCAGGTCCTCCGGCTCCCAGAGCGCGGCCAGGGTCGGCACCGTGGAGACCACGGTGATCTCCTGCTCCACCAGCCAGGGACCGAGGTCGGCGCCGCTGCGCACCTGGGAGCGGGGCACGGGCACCAGGCAGGCGCCGTGGCGCCAGGCCAGCCACATCTCCTCGCAGGAGGCGTCGAAGGCGACGGACAGTCCGGCCATGACCCGGTCGCCGGGCGCGATCGGCTCCTCGGCGAGGAACAGCGCGGCCTCGGCGTCCACGAAGGCGGCGGCGCTGCGATGGCTGACGGCGACGCCCTTGGGCTTGCCGGTGGAGCCGGAGGTGAAGATGATCCAGGCGTCGTGCCCCGGGCCGGGGCGCGCCGCGGAGGAAGGTCGGGCGTCCGCGTGACCGATGACGTCGATGCGCGCTCCGGCGCCCAGCACGGCCCGTACCCCGGCCTCGCCGAAGACCAGCTCGGCGCGCTCGTCGGGGTCCTCCGCGTCGACGGGCACGTAGGCGGCGCCTGCGGCGAGCACGGCGAGGACGGCCGCGTACAGCTCGTTGGTCCCGGACGGCACGCGTACGCCGACCCGGTCGCCGAGGCCCACTCCGGCGGCCGCGAGAGCGCGCCGCCGGCGCTCGACCTCGACGGCCAGTGCCCGGTAGGTCAGCCGGACGGCGCCGTCGTCCAGGGCGAGCTCGTCGGGGTACTCCCGTACGGAGGCCTCGAAGACGTCGACGAGGGTCCGTGGCGGGGCGGCGGGTCCGGCGGACAGGAGGGCGGCCTTGCCGGACTCCTGGTGCGCCTGCGCGTGCGCCTCCCCGTGCGCCTCCCCGTGCCTCTCCCCGTCCGTCTCCCGGTGCGTCTCACCGTCGTCGAGGAGAGTCAGTTCACCGCGCTCAGGTGTGGCTGCCATCGGCCCTCGTGTCTCGTTCCCGGAGAATCCCCGGGTCGCCGGGCGGAGCCCGGGTTTGCCCGGGTTGTTCCGGTCCAGTGCCAAACAGCCCTCCAGTCTAGTGCGCCGTCAAGGATTTTCTGGTTGAAGCCTTGCGCGTGGCTGGGAAGGAACGGTATTGCGCATCGCCTAGCCTGCGAGAACTGACAACTCATGAGGAAAAGGGGAATCACATGCCTTCCCGACTCAATCCGTACATCAGTTTCGACGGCGACGCCCGCCAGGCCATGGAGTTCTACCAGGGCACCTTCGGCGGCACCCTGACCCTGAACACCTACGGTGACTTCGGCGGTCAGGAGGCCGGGGACGCCGCCGGACGGATCATGCACGGCATGCTCGAGACCGACAGCGGCTTCACCCTGATGGCTGCCGACAACCCGCCGGGCACGACGCACGAGCCCGGGAACAACATCGCGGTGAGCCTGAGCGGGGATGACGCCGGCGAACTGCGCGGGTACTGGGACAAGCTCTCCGCGACCGGTACGGTCGCGGTCCCGCTGGACAAGCAGATGTGGGGCGACGTGTTCGGCATGTGCACGGACCGCTTCGGCATCACCTGGATGGTCAACATCAGCGAGCAGCGGGCCTGAAAGCGCGCGCCCGGCCGGACGGCCGGTCCTCCCCGCGGTTCGACGTGCGGGCCGTCCCGCGGGTCGGAAGACTGGGGGCATGGCAGACAAAGCAGCGCTTGAGGGCGGCCCCGACGACCTGCTCGAGCGGATCGTTCCGGCCCCCGCGCCCGGAGAAGACCTGAAGATCCCGCACCGGGGCGGGTACGAACACTTCCGGCCCACCTCGCGGCACCGGACCGGCCCGGAGGGCGAGCTGCCGGTGTACGAGTGGTGGGAGCGAACGGAGGTCGCCGAGTAGAGCGGTGGCCGCGCGCCGTGCACCCGCCCGTCGTACGGGCGGCACGCGCCGCCACCCGGCTCGGCACGACGCCGTCGGCGTCCGGACCGGCTCCGCGTGAACGGCTCCCCCGGCAGGGACCGTTGGGAGACACCGGGAGCGGTGCGGGCCGAGCCTCGCGGCCGGTCGCCCGCGCCGGGGCTACGGTGGACGGGTCCCCCCGCCCTGCGACCTGCGGATGAGGCTGCCAGCTGTGTCGACGTCGAGCCATGAACTCTTTGGTGCACCGTGCTGGGTCAGCCTGATGACCCGGGATCTGGACTCCGCCCGGCGGTTCTACAGCGCCGTGCTGGGCTGGGAGTTCCGCAGCACCCGCATCGGCGAGGGCTTCACGGTTGCCCTGCGCGACGGAGCTCCCGTCGCGGGCATGGGCGCACTGGCCGAGGGCCTCAGCATTCCGGTGGCGTGGACGCCGTACTTCGCCGTCGACGACGCCGACGCCACCGCCGCGCGGATCCGCGAGCGCGGAGCCACCATGGCCGTGGGCCCCCTCGCCTTCGGCACCGGGCGGGCCGCCCTGGCCGCGGACCCCGCCGGGGCCGTCTTCGGCTTCTGGCAGGGCGAGGTCATCCCGGACTGGGCGGTGGGCCGGGGAAGCGCTCCGGCGTGGCTGGAACTGCGCACGCGCGACGCGTTCGCCGCGGCCATCTTCTACGGCGAGGTCCTCGACTGGGCCACCGAGCGGCCCGGCTCGTGCACCGTCTCCTACGAACACGACCACGTGGTGCTGCGGCACGGCCACGACACCGTCGCACGGATCAGCGGCGGTGCGCTGGAGGAGGCCCCTGACCCGCTGGTCCGCCCCCGCTGGCACGTCCACTTCCACGTACCCGATCTGGAGGGCGCGGCGGACGCCGCGACCGCTCTGGGCGGCCGGGTCGCCGGTCCCGTCCGCACGACGAGCGCCGACCGCTCGGTGGCCCTCAGCGACCCCGAGGGCGCGCTCTTCACCGTGATGAGCCCTCAGCGGCCCCCGGCCTGAAGCGGCGTCCCTCCTGGCCGTGGCCCCGGCCGGAATCAGCCGCTCACGGACCTGGTTGGGACAGGTGTCGGACACTTCTCCTGGAGGCGGTCCCATGATCCAGGTATCCATACCGCTGATACCCGCCGCCGACGGCGTACTGCTGATACCCGCCGACCATGTCACCGAGCTGTTGCGCCGCCTCGCGGCCGACTGGCTGTACTCCACCGACTCCGGAGAGATGAGCGGTGATCCACGGACGGTGCTCGATCTGGCGGGCGTGCTGGACCAGGTCGCCGATCAGATCGACGTCGAATGCATCGGACTCGCATCGGGCACGCGCCACTAGGGGGTGTCGTCCGTACACGGGTCCGGCCGTCAGTACACGAGCTTGTACGACACGTCCTTCGCGACCGGGGACGGTGCGGTGTCGGTGTAGACGAGCCGGATCATGGTGAACCGCTTGACACCGGCGTGTTCGGGCCAGGGCTCCGGCTTGCTCAGGCTCACCTTCACCGGGTAGGAGCGGAAGCGGCCCGCGGCGCAGTAGGGGCGGCAGTCGTTCACCATGTCGGTGCCGGTGGCCGTCGCGGTCCGCCGTCCCCAGGTGTCCCAGCGCAGCCCCACGAGGCGGTTGTTGCCGTCCCCGCAGGCCAGCAGGTATTCCTCGGGGCGTACCTGGGCCTGCGCGAAGCAGTCGGCTACCACGACCGTTCCAGGCGGCGGGGTCGGCGTCGGTGCGGCCCCCGACCGGGCGGAGGCGGGAACGGTGGCCGCCACGAGGGCCGCCGCCGCGCACAACAACGTGGCCGTCCGCACCCTGGAGCGGGGTGCGCGGGCGGGCCGACCGTCTCCTGAAGTCTCCACGAGACCCTCCTCGACTGCCTGTCCCATCGTCCAACTGCTCGGCCATGCCAGCTTCCCCCATCCGGACGGACCACGCACCCGCTGGAGCGCCGCGGCCCCGCGGCCGGGGCGCACCAGGGGCATCGGGGGCGGAAGGCACGGGCGGCGCCGGCGGGGTACGGGCGGCCCACTGCAAGACTCCTCGGCAGGCCTGGGGGCTTCGGGAATCCGACACGAAACGGCCCCGTCAGTTCATGGCCGCGATGCCCCGCCCGCCGGCTCGCCCGCGCGGGTCGGCGGGCTCGGGGCGCCGCCTGCCATGACGAGGGCGAGCAGCACGGCGGCGGCCTCGCTCTGCAGGATCCGGGCTGCCTGCCGCAGGCGATGGGGGTCCGGGGCAGGGAGCGACAGCGCGAGGCATTCGGCGTTCGGGCCCGAGGTGATGGGGACCGCGGCGCACACCGTGCCCGGCGCGTATTCCTGCAGGTCCAACAGGGGTTGGTGGGGTTCGCGTGCGTCGAGCTGGTGGAAGAGCGCCTGGTGGCTGGTGAGGGTGCGGGAGGTGAAGCGGACGGTCCCGTGCCGGGACAGGTGGTCTCGCCGGCCGTCGTGGTCGAGCTGGGTCAGTAACGCCTTTCCGACGGCGGAGGCGTGGGCCGCCGCCCGGAAGTCCACCCATTCCTCCACCGGAGGTGTGGCCGGACCGTCGGCGTACTGGGTGATGGAGACCTCGCCGTCGGTGTACCGGCCCACGTAGACGGCGGCGCCGACCGCGTCCCTCACCCATGCCAGGGCCTCGTGGAGTTGCCCGCGCCCGTCCGCGTCCGCCGTACCGGCCCGCAGCAGGGCCGTGCCCGCGACGAACGCGCCCGGCCCGATGGCGGTAGCGAGGTTCGCCCTGGTCAGCTGCTCCATCACCCGGGCCAGCGGCAACTGGGGCAGTTCCGTCTCACGAGCTACCTGCGTCAGGCTCACGCCGCCGCCCGAGAAGCGGTTGATGATCTCCAGCACACGCAGGGCCCGGTGTACGGATTCCAGCGCGGCACAGGCCGGTCGCCGCTCGGGGGACCTGCGCGAGGCCTCGGTCGGGCGGGGCGGCCCGAGTGCCTCGCGCGCCCACGCCTGCGCCTCGCCGGTCAGGTGCAGGTGGTCGAGCCGGGCGTGCCGGGCGACGGCGACCGCGACCTGCGGGCCCGGGCGGAAGACTTCACCGAGGTCCGGGTCCACCGCGTACAGCAGGGCGGTGACGGCCCCGCGCAGGTGTACGGGGAGCCGGTACCCGGTGTGTCCGCAGTATCCGGGTCCGCCCGCCACGGTGGTGAGGTCCTGGGTGGTGATGGGCGGGGAGCTCCAGATGACGGACGCTCCGAGCGCCTCTTCGAGGTCGTCGGGGATCCCGGGCAGCGCGGACAGGCCGTCGTCCGCGGGCAGCAGCCCGGCCTGGCGCTTCCAGTGGCGGGCGGTGGCGACCTCGGCGCGGGCGAGGTGGTGGAGGTAGAGACAGTGGGCACCGGTCCGCGAATCGGCTCCGGCCGCGTACCGGAACCAGAACTGTGCGCCCTCCGTCCTGCCGGCCAGGTGCAGGAGGCTGCCGAAGAGCAGCGCCGATTCCATGCTGTGGGGCCAGGACCCGGCTGCCAGGGCGAGCTGGGTGAAGGCCCTGTCCTCCACGAGGTGCCGGGTCAGGTCCTCCAGGCGCCGCGCGGCCCGTACATGGCAGGCGGCGTCGAGCACCAGGTGATCGGCCGCCTGCGACGTTCCCTGTCCGGGCAGCGGCGCGGCGCCCGCCGCGCAGGCCCTCGCCCGGCCGGCGCGGTCGGCCACGACGCGGCGGGCGATCCGGCGGCGGGCGGCGTACTCGTCGTAGCCCGCGTACTCGGCCGCGAGCACCGTCGCGTTCTCCAGGGCCGTGTCCAGTGCGAACAGCTCCATGTCGCGATCGCGTGTCATATCGCTCACCGGGCCTTCTCCTCTTCCGGGATCCAGTCCACCCCGAGCTTGCGGGACAGGGTTCGGCGCGCGCCGCGGATGTGCGAGCGGACGGTCGCGGGAGCGATGCCCATCATCCGGGCGACCGTGTCGTACTCGTTGCCCAGCAGGAAGGCCAGCAACACCACGTCGTAGTGCCGCTCGGGCAGGTCGGCGATGGCCGTGTACAGGCCGAGCGTGGACTCCAGCAGCTCCAGCCGTTCCCTGGAGGAACGGCGCAGAGCCGCGAACCACGCCGTCTCCACCATCGCCACCGGCCGGTTCAGGGCGGCCATCCGCCGCTCGACGTGTTCCCGCAGCGCTGCCCAGGCGAAGGCGTGCAGGCTTGCCTCCTTCAAGGCGTGCGGCCACACCTTCAGGAGGAAGGTGAAGACGTCGTCGACCACGTCCTCGGCGTCCTTGCGGCCGCCCAGCTGAAGATGGGCGTAGCGCAGGTAGGCCCGGTGATGCTGGGAGTGGAAGGCGGTGAAGTCCACCGGCAGGACACCCGCCAGCTCGCTGGCGACCGCCCGGTCTCCGGATGGGTCGAACTCGCCCTCACTCATGCACTCCCCCACAGCTGACGTCAACGGCGAACACCCGGATCACGGTGGCGTCTATCAGCACGAGGACGGCGAACTGGGCAACATTCACGTCGGCAAAAACCCTTCAAGTGGCGTGTGCGAAACGGGCGTGCCTGACCCCGGACGCGGCAGCTGTGGAGCGTCGAACGCCCCCTACGGACCACCCCATCGAAGAAAGCGCCCGATCGTGCACGCCGGTGTCCGGAAATTTTCAGGATCGGGCGCATTCGGGTCTTCGTGCGCCCCTGACACCCCCGCGCGCCCCCGACACCCGCGCGCACCGCTGCACACCCGCACGCGCCGGCACGCGGACGCGGGCGCCGCCTCGCGAATGCGGCCGCGGGCACGGGCACGGGCACGGGCCGCCGGGCCCGAGCCGCCGGGCGCGGGCGTCAGCGGGTGAGTGCCGTCGCCAAGAGGGGGTAGTCCAGCACCAGCCCGTCGTCGTCGAACTCGACGTCGCTGCGGAAGCCACCGGACTCGTAGCGGATGCGGGCTCCGTGTTCGGCGCGGGCGAGGTGCGTGTACGTCTGCCGGTTCGCGCGGACGTCGAGGCTGGGCACGGAGACCCAGGCCATCAGGAAGTGGTGCGGGGCGGTACCGGGCTGCCGGTGCAGGCCGTGACGGAGCACGGGCATGGTGTTGGTCAGCGGGCACAGGCCCAGGTCGCAGTCGAGAGCGCCGTCGAGATCGGGCCGGCACTCGCCGTCGACCGTCCAGCGGCCCGCTTCGTTGCGCAGGTCCAGCGTCCTGGCCGATGCCGCGGTCTCGACCGTGACGTGCAGGCGCGAGGTCACGTACGCGTCGGTGGTCTCCAGCGTGTACGTCACCCAGTACGGTTCGGGGACCAGGCCCACGGACCGCCCGCGCGCGTCCAGGCGGCTGCCGCCGAGGCCGAGCCAAGCGGTCGAGTACCCCCTGTCGGGGAAGATCTCCCAGGTGCGCGCGAGGTGACGAGTACTCATACGGGCGAGCCTACGTCGCCGCGCCGTCCGCGGACGGGAACGCAGCGCCCGGCCGGTTCCCCGGGACGGCGGCGCGGGGCGCGCCGCAACCGGTTCCGGGCCGGTGGGGGAAGCGATGATGGACGCATGAACGAACACCGGTTCACCCTCGACGACGGCGACACGACGGTCACGCGCGACGAGCCGCGCCCGCCCCTCTACCGCCACCGCCTCCGCTTCGAGAACGTCAAGGGCGAGGGCGGCCCCGGCCCTGAGGGCAGTACCCGGCGGGCCGCTCCGGATCTCGCCGTCGTCACCTGCGCGTGCGGCCTGGGCACCGACGTGCTCGCGAGCGACGACGCGCGGCTCCTGTACGAGGAGCACCGCAACCTGATCCGCGACGAGATCACCGCCGGGAGCCGCCGCCCCTGACCGCGGCCGTCCACACGGCCGGCCGGTCCGCCGGGGCGGGCGCCGGTCACTGCACGACGAAGCGGTGCGGGTGAGCGGGGTCGCCGGCGCAGGCGAAGACGTTGAGCTTGCCGTAGTTGCCGACGGCGACCCCGGTCGGGCGGTTCGATCCGGTCTGGGGGACGGCCTCGCCCTCCGGCGCCGGTCTCCAACTGGCGCTGTCCGAGCGCCACTCGTACGTATCGATCGTCAGGAGCAGCTCCATCCCGTGGCCGCAGCCGCGGCAGTCCGTCGTCCCGGGACCCGTGACGTTCCACGCGGCGTGCCCGCCGGCCTTCCAGCCGGGGGCGATGGACAGGTCGCTCTGGTAGCTCGGCAGGGCGCAGGAGTCCTCGCCCGCCTCGTACGCGGCCTCCTCCTGGGCCTCTTCCCATTCCCCGACGCGTTCGCCGAGCTCTCCGGTCAGCAGTTCGATGTACGGGTACTCGGTGACCCGCTCCGGGTACAGCACACACGGCTTCGGCACGTAGCCGTCGAAGCCGACGACCGTCGCCTGCGGCTGCTGCTGCCGTGGCAGGGCCTCTCGGACCTCGGCGGACCGGCGCCAGCGCAGCCGCACGTGCATGCCGTGCCCCGTGGGCCCGTGGCGGTCGAAGGGGCACCAGAACACCTGGAGCAGATCACAGCCGTCGGGACCGGCGGGCAGGTCCGGGACGTCCCCGCTGTACAGCTGGGCGACGGCGAGCAGCGGCCCGCTGTGCTCGTGCTGCTCGTCGCACGCCGGCCAGGGCTCGTCGGCGGGCCACAGCAGTGGACCGCCGACGTGGCTGTCGCCCGCCCCCGGGGATCCGGCGCGGGGGTGCAGCCGCGTCGCCGTACCGCGATGGGCGGCCAGCCCGGGGAACAGGGCCTCGACGTCCAGCGGCCGCGCCGGGGTGGTGAGGATCATGGGGCCGAACCTACAAGGACCTGCGAGGGCGATGGAACGGCCGGTCCCGGCGCGTATCCCCTGGTGCGCACACCCCACCCATTAATCTCCACTTCTGTCCTGGTTTGTCGAGTTATGGGGTATGCATTGCGTCGTCTCACTGTTGCCCTTGCCCTGCTCGCGACCCTCGGATCCGGCTCGTTCCTGGACCGGCAGGCGGTATCGGCCGACCGTGGGGTCCCGGGCCACGGCCGGGGTACGAACATCCTGGTCGTCGGCATCGACAGCCGCGCCGGCCTCTCCGCCGCCGAGAAGCAGCGGCTCCACGTGGGCGGCAAGGGCTGCAACTGCACCGACGTGATGATGCTCGTGCACCTGTCCCAGGACCGTCGGCGCGCGAGCATCGTCTCCATCCCGCGCGACTCCTACGTCGAGTACGCCGGTACGGCGGGCACCGCCGGTGAGACCGGCCCGCCCCGCCTCGGCAAGATCAACGGCGCCTACGCGCTCGGCGGCGGCCCGCTGACGGTGCGCACCGTCGAGAAGGTCACCGGCCTGCGGGTCGACCACTACCTGGAGACGGGCTTCACCGGCTTCGAGCAGGCCGTGGACGACCTCGGCGGCGCGACGGTGTGCACGGACAGGCCGCTCCAGGACGAGAATTCCGGTCTCGACATCGGCACCGGGGTCCACCACACCGACGGGAACCGCACCCTGCGCTACGTCCGGGCCCGGCACGTCAACCAGCGGCCCGGGGACCTCGGCCGGGTCCGGCGCCAGCAGCGCGTGGTCACCGGCCTGCTGGCCCGGCTCACCGCCGAGGGCGCGCTGGACGGCCCCGTGAACACGGCACGCACCGCCCGGGCCCTGCTGAAGTCCGTACGCACCGACGAGGGCACGGACCTGCAGGACCTCGTCCGCATCGGCTGGGCGCTGGGCCGGCTGCGTGCGGACCGCACCGAGTTCGCGACCGTACCGATCCGGCTCTTCGACCACCGCGTACCCGGGGTGGGCTCCACGCTGGTGTGGGACGGGCCGCGGTCCGCGGCGCTCTGGGAGGCGCTGGGCGCGGACCGGCCCATCACCGGCGACACCCGCATCCAGCCCGTCCCGGAAACCCCCGCCCCGACCAACCCGGCCGGGATCGCGGTCCGCGTGGATGACACCGCGGTCGCAGCGGCCCTGCGCGGCAGCGGCTTCGCCGTCACCGACACCTCGCGGTCCGCGCCGGAGGTGCGTCCCGCCGGGCCGCCCGTCATCGGCTACCCGGCCGGACGCGAGGAGGACGCCGCCACCCTCGCGGCCGCCCTGCCCGGATCCCGCCTGCGAGCCACCCCGAAGGACGACACCTTCTTCGACGTGACGGTCGGCGCCGGGCCCGTCCACGTCAAGACCGTCACCTACGACCGCAACGTCGCCGACGGCGCCCCCGTCACCGCCGACCGCCTCCGCTGCGCCGGCACACCCGCCCGTGACGCTCAGCCGGGGTGAGCTGCGAAGGGCTCCACGTGACCGGACCGGCGTGCTCCGCGGACCCCGGCCCGAGCCCGACGGCCCCGCGGTGCGCACACGTCACGCCGCTCACCGGGCGCGCGCCCGAACGCCGCACCCCGGCCGCGGGGGACGTCAGGACGACGTCGAGTCGCCGGCGCGGATGATGCCTTCCAGTTCCTGCTCGATCCAGATGCGTTCGGCCTCGCGCGCCTCGCGGGAACGGGGGTTCTCGACGACGGCGCGAGGGTTCTCCGCGACGGCGGGGGGATTCTCCACGACGGCCCAGCCCCGGGCGCCGTCGGGGGCGCTGAGTTCGACCAGGCGGTGGTCGAGGTGACCCGTGATCATCACCGCCATCAGGGACAGGTACTCGCGCTGCAGGTCGGGGGCGAGGTCGTCCTCTCCGGGGACCTCCAGGACGGGCTGATGGCCGTCCCCCAGCAGGGCGCAGGTGATCTGGACCGCGCGGATGAGCGCTTCGAAGCGCTCTCCGTTCAGGCGCGCCCGCAGGACCTCCAGGTAGGCGCCGAGAACGTCGGCCTCGCAGCCGTCGTCCAGATCTGCCGGGTCTGACTCGCGCATGTTCCCACCCCTGCCCGGACGGCCTTGTCCCCTCGCAGTGTAGGCAGCGCCGGGTACCTCCACGGCACTCTTCGGCCACCCGGCCGCCCTTCCCGGTTCCCCGTGCCTCCGGACACGCGCGAGCCGTCCCGTATGCGAACAGGGCTGTTGTCGCGACGAGTTCGGCCCCGACAGGAGCAACGCCCCCTGGATGCACCGGTTTCGGCGTACGCAGCAGTGGCCGGAAGAGGCCTACGGCCGGCCCGGCGACGTGCGGGCTCGTTGCCAACTCCCCTCCTACGGAAGGGTTCACGCCCGGGCGGGCACCCGTCGGACGCTCCGAACAGCACGAAGTATGCCCTTTGCATATTTTGAGCGAATACACTTTCGGAATTTTCCGGATTAATTCAGCGTCCCCCCTCGCCCTACATTGACAGTGCGCTGCGCTCTGGGAGTTAATTACTCCATGGGTGGCCTGATGTGGTCGTGCGGCGGCGGAAACTGGTCGCACCGCGATCGGTTCATTCCAGGAGCCACAGCGTGCCGCTGCGGCGAAGGTGCAGCGGAGGGGGCATGCGCGGGGTCGTCGCAGCAATCGCGATCGCGAATTGAATGGGTATTGGCGAAGTAGACTCATTACGGGGGATCAATGACCCAGCTCAACTCTTTCTCTGTTCCCGATTTTCACCTTCCGTTCGGGAACTCCAAGCACCCTCAGGCCGCACAGGCCAACGCGGAGGCCACCTCGTGGGTGGTCCGCCACGAACTGGTCACCGACGCCGTGGAGCACTTCGCGGGGATCGGATTCGGCCACCTCGCGGGCCGCGTGAGCGGTGAGGTCCCGTACGAGAGGATCGTCCTGCTCGCCGAGTGGATGGCCTGGTCCTTCGTCCTGGACGACCAGCACGACCACCTCATCAGAACGGGTGAGCTGGACGCCTGGGGGCCAGTCTCCGCCGCGATCACCGGGTACGTGGAGACGGGGAGGGCCGGCAGCGCGTCGTCGTCGACGAATCCGCTGGTGACCGGGTTCATCGACCTCTGCGACCGCATCCTGGCCGGGATGTCCGAGGGAACCGCGGCCCGCTACCGCTCCCATGTGCCGCTCATGCTGCGCTCCTTGGACCAGGAGGCGGGCAACCGCGGTCCCGGAGCGCTCCCCGCGGTCCAGGACTACATCCTCATGCGCCGGCACAGTTCCCAGATGCTGCCGATGATGGACATGGTCGAGGCCGGGCTGGGCATCGACCTGCCGCAGCGCATCCACGACCTGCCGGAGTTCCAGGAGGTCGTGGCGAGCGCCGTGGACGTCATCTCGTGGGGGAACGACGTGTTCTCCCTGCCGAAGGAACACTCCTGCGGTGACAACAACAACCTCGTCTCCCTCATCGCCTCCTGGGATCGGTGCTCGCTCGCCGACGCGGTCCGCGCGGTGGAGGACCGCATCCAGGTGCGGATAGAGGAGTTCCTGGCCGGAGAGCAGCACCTGATCCAGGCCCTCGACGCCCGCGGGGAGACGGATCCGTCGCTGCGCGCCGCGGTGTCCCGGTGCGTGCGGAGCTTCGAGGACTGGATGATCGGCGCGGATCTGTGGCAGCGTTACGAGTGCACGCGGTACAGCGACGAACGGTTCGCGGCCGGGCTGGAGTCTGCGTACATCCGACCGGGCCTGGTTTCAGTGGCATGACAGGGAGTCGGTCCATGGAGCAGACGAAACACACCGGCCCCGTGGTCAACGCCCCCGTGGTTCCCGGGCGGTTGCCGCTCCTGGGCCACGCGCTGCAGCTGTGGCGCCGGCCGATCGCGTTCCTGGAGTCCTTGCGGGACCACGGCGAGGTGGTGCGGCTCGACATCGGCACGTGGCCCGTCCACGTCCTCACGAGCCCGGACCACGTCCACGCCGTACTGGTCCAGCAGGCGCAGCGGTTCGGCCGCGGCCGGGTCTTCGACCGGCTCCGGCCGATGTTCGGCAACGGCATCGTGACGACCGACGGCGAGTTCCACCGCAAGCAGCGCCGGATGATCCAGCCGGCCTTCCACCGGAGCCACATAGCCGGGTACGCCGAGGTGATGTGCCGGCAGGCGGAGGCGATGTCCACGTCCTGGACGGCGGGCCGCGAAGTCTCGATGGTCACCGAGACGCGCCAGTACGCGCTTTCCTCGGTCGCCGAGATGATCTTCTCCGGGGACCTGAGCCGGCCCGCCGTCGCCGAGGTGCACCGCTCGCTGCCCGTAGTCCTGGAGGGCATGCTCCTGCGTGCGGTCATGCCCAAGTCCCTCGACCGGCTGCCCATCCCGCTCAACCGGCGGTTCGACACGGCCGCCGCACGCCTGCGCCAGATCATCGACCAGGTGATCGCGCAGTACGGCACGGCGGAAGCGGACCGTGCCGCGCAGGAGGGCCGTCACGACCTGCTGTCCCTGCTCCTGTCCAGCGTGGACGCCGAAACGGGCGCCACGATGAGCGCCGAGCAGGTACGGGACGAGGCGATCGCCATCATGTTCGCCGGTACGGAGACCTCGGCGACCACCCTGGCGTGGATCTTCCACGAACTCGGCCGTCACCCGGAGGTGGAGCGGCGCGTGCACGCCGAGGTGGACGCGGTGGTGGGCGACCGCCCCGTCCGCCCGACCGACCTCTGCGAACTGACCTACACCAACCGGGTGTTCCAGGAGGCGCTGCGCCTGCACTCACCCCTGCTCTTCACCCGGCGCGCCCTGGGTCCCGTCACGATCGGCGGCGTATCCATCCCCGCCGGCGCCGAAATCGCTTACAGCCCGTACGCGTTGCACCGGGACCCCGCGCTGTTTCCCGATCCCACGGTCTTCGATCCGGACCGCTGGCGGGAGGGGGCGGAGCGGCCGCGCGATCACCGGTACGTGCCGTTCGGAGCCGGTCAGCACAAGTGCATCGGCGACTCGTTCGCGGTGGCGGAGATCCTGACCGCGGTGGCGAGCGTCGCGTCCCGTTGGCACCTGACCCCCGCACCGGGTGTGACCGTGCGCGAGGTTCCCGCCGGTATTCCCCAGCCCAGCGAGCTGCCCATGATTCCCGTCGCACGCCGTTGACGGGCTGCGATCGGAACCGCTCGTCTCACGGCCGACTCCCGCCAAGTCCCGGGCAGCGCACGGCAATGAAGTCGGGCAAGGGTACAGCACCGCCCCCGTACGAGTGGTGGGATACCCAAATATCATCTTTACTCGGCAACGTCTTGCCACCGAGCCGTACACTCGGCCGCACGCGCATGAGGGGGCAAGAATGTCACATAGTACGGAACCGCGGGGATGGTCTTCCCAGCCTCCGCTAGAAAGAGAAACAGAAATCCTGGCGATCCACCGCGCGGTGGACGATCTGTGCGGAGCCTCGGACAGCGGTGCGGTCACTCGCCGTGGGGGCGTACTGACTTTTGCGGGATCGGCCGGCATCGGCAAGACCACCCTGCTGGGCGAGGCCCGTCGGCTCGCCGCCGAGCGCGGCTGCACCGTGCTGTTCGCGCGTGGCGGCGAGCAGGAGAAGCAGGTGCCGTTCCACGTGATGCGGCAGCTCATACAGCCGACGTTCGCCGCGATGAGCGAGGACGACCGGCTCGACGTCCTCGGCAACTGGTACAGCATCGTCGCCCCGGCGCTCGGCCTGACCGCCGTCCCGAACGGCCCGACGGCGCCCGACCCGCAAGGTGTTCGGGACGGCCTGGACTGGGTCGTCACCCATTTGACGGTGCGCAGCGCCCCCGTCGTCCTGGTCCTCGACGACGCGCACTGGGCGGACGCGGAATCCCTTGCGTGGCTGACCGCGTTCGCGGCGCGGGCCGAGGAACTGGCCATGCTCATCATGGTGGCCTGCCGGCCCGACGAGATCCCCGCCGACGCCGCCTCACTGCGCGCCCTGATGGGGCGCCAGGGGACACGCCCGCACGAACTGGCGCCCCTGACCACGAGCGCGGTGGCGCGCATCGTGCGCGACGCCCTCGGCGAGAGCGCCGACGACATGTTCTGCCGCGAGTGCTGGGCGATCACCGGCGGAAACCCCTTCGAGGTCGTCGAGTTGGCCATGAAGGGCCGCGACCGCGGGCTGAAGCCGCACCAGGACAACATCCCCCAGCTGCGCGATCTGGCCTCCGCCGTCAAGGGCAGCGGCCTGATCGACCGCCTCGAACAGCTCGGACCGTCCACGGTCCGGCTCGCCTGGGCGGCCGCGGTTCTGGGCACGGCGGTCCCGACCGGCATCGTCGGAAGCGTCGCGGCCCTCGGCGAGGCGCAGACCGCCGACGCCATCGACCAACTGCGCGCCGCGCGCATCCTGACCGTTCTCACCAGCGTGCGGCGACAAGAGGTCGTCGAGTTCTTCCACCCCCTCATCGCCACCGCCGTCTACCGGTCGATCCCGCCCGGCGTGCGCGTCGCGATGCACGGCATGGCCGCACAGGCCCTGGTCGACGACGGGCACGGCGCCGCTGCCGCCGCCCGGCACCTGCTGGAGATGCACCCCGAGGGCGACTCCTGGGTGGTGCAGCAGCTGCGCCAGGCCGCGCGCGACAGCTTCTCCGCGGGAGCGCCCGACGCCGCACGGCGCTATCTGGCGCGGGCGCTGCGCGAACCGCCGGACGTCGAGGACCGGGCCGAGGTGCTGTTCGAACTCGGCTCCGCCAACCTCCTGCACGATCCGGTGACCACCATCAACCAGCTCCGGACCGCCCTGGAAGAGCCCAAGACCGAACAGGGCCTGCGGGAAGCGATCACGTACCGGCTCGCGCAGGCCCTCGCCCACACGGGCCAGCTGGCGGAGGCAGCCGGGCTGCTCGCCGACGAGGCCCGCCGTGCCACGAGTTCCCGTACCCGGCTGCGCATGCAGGCCGAGCAGTTCAAGTGGAACTCGGTCCGGGTGGACGAGGAGAACTCACCGGCCCGCTCCCGGCTCCTCGCCCAGTTCGCCAAGCGGCTCGCCGGCCGCGGTCTGGCCGAGCGCCACATCCTGGGCCTGCGGGCCTGGGACGCCGCCGTGCGCGGCGAAGCCGTGGCCACCGCCCTGGACTTCGCGGAGCAGGCGCTGGACGGGGGCATGAGCTGGACCGACCAGGACTTCGGCTTCGAGGTGCCGGCCGTCGTGGCGGTCACCCTCATGTACTGCGACCAGCCGGGCCGCGCCGAGGAGCTCTTCAACACCGGCATCGTCGAGTTCGAGGCGAAGGGCTGGCGCGGGGCGCACCTGTCGTTCGTCTACACCCTGCTGGCCTACGTCCGCTTCCGGCGCGGACGCCTCGCCGAGGCCGAGGACCTCGTACGCAACGGCCTGCAGATCGCCGACCGGATCGGACACGGCATCCCGGCGCAGTGGTACGCGATCGGCACCCTCATCGAGACGCTGCTCGCCCGCGGGAACGTCACCGAGGCGACGCAGGTCGCCGAGAAGTACGGACTGGCGGAGAGCTTCCCCAACGCCGTCGTCTACCCGGACCCCCAGGCCGTGTGGGGCAAGCTCCTCTTGGCCCAGGGCAGGATCAAGGAAGCGGAGCAGCAGCTCGCCGCGGCGGGCAAGCGGCTCGACCTCCGCGGGACGCGCAACCCGTCGTGGAGTCCCTGGCAGCTGGACCTGGCCCTCGCACAGGTCACCCACAACACCGAGCTGGCGCGCGCCACGGCCGCCGAGGCCGTGTCACGCGCCCGCGCGTTCGGTGCGGCCAGCACGATCGGTCACGCCCTGCGCGTCTCGGCGGCCGCCACGGAACCGTCCCAGGCGGTGGTGCTGCTGCAGGAGGCGGTGGACCACCTCGAGCAGTCCCCCGCCGCCTGCGAACTCGCCCACGCGCTGGTCGACCACGGCGCCGCCCTGCACGCCATCGGTGATCCGCACCAGGCGGCCCAGCAGCTCTACCGGGGCATGGAGACGGTTGCGGCCTGCGGCGCCGACGTCCTGGCGAGCCGTGCCCGCATGCAGCTGGTGTCGGCCGGGCTGCGACCGCGCCGTCTGCACACCTCCGAGCAGGACACGTTGACGGTCGCGGAGAACACGGCGGCGCGGCATGCCGCGCTCGGCCTGGACAACCCGGCGATCGCCAAGGAGATGCGCACCGACGTCCAGGGGGTCTCGGAGCTGCTGTCCGCGGTCTTCACCAAACTGGGCACCGACCGGCTCGGGCTCCGCAGGGCCCTGGGAATCTGACGCCCCCGTCCACGCCACGCGGGCCGCTGCGGATACCGCAGCGGCCCGCGTGGCGTTCTGCGGGTGTGCGCGCCCGCGGTGACGTGACGGCCCGGTCGGCCGACGCCCGGCGGGAGCCTGCGGCCATCGGGACGGGACCGGAGTTCCGCACGGGCCGCCCGGTGGACGACGGGGCCCTTCGTCATGGCGGACACGCTCTGGGCGATGCGGAGGGCGAGCGCCGGGTCCGCTCGACGAGGACCCCGGACATCCGCTGAGCAGCGACGGGGCAGCGACCTCGCGGATCACCTCCCCCACGGGGGAGACGATCGCGGGAGCGGGACCGTCGGACGGTTCGCCGCGGAGCAGCGGACGCGGACCGCCCGGCAGGGCCCTGGCCGTCGCGAGCATCTGCCGGGCGATCCGCCGGGCAGCTCGTGGCCGCGGGTGTCCGGGCCGCTCCGCCGTCCTCGGCAGCAGGCCGCGGACGCGGGCCTGCCTTCCTGGACCTCCTCGATCCGCACCGGTGACCCCCGTCACCCCCACCCCGTGCCGCGCCGGGACGCTGCGACCGGGAGCCGCGCACCGCCGCGCACCACGATGGTCGCGCACTCGCTCACCACCGCCGTCGACGACCCCGCGGGCTACCTGCGGCGCCTGCGCGGGCCGCTGTTCTCGTGGCCGGCCACCCGCCTCCGCCGTGATCCTTTCCGCCCCGGTGTGACGTCCGGGCGCTCCGGGATCCAATCCGGGCGGGGACCGGGGTCCCCGCGGTCGGCGGGCGTCGGGCCGCCCCGGCCGGATTGCGGACCAGCCGTTTCGACTAGGGTCGACGGGACACGCACCACCACGCCACGCACGACCACGAGGAGCAGCAGTGAGCCAGCCGGCGTCCACCGCCCTGCAGCAGGAGATCGCCCTGGAACTTCAGGTGACGCAGACCTTCGACGCCCAGCAGGAGATCGAGCGCCGCGTGGCCTTCCTCGCCGAGCGGCTCACCTCCACCGGCCTGCGCTCCCTGGTGCTCGGGATCAGCGGCGGCGTGGACTCCACCACCGCGGGCCGGCTCTGCCAGCTCGCCGTGGAGCGGACCCGCGCGGCCGGGCACGACGCGACCTTCTACGCCATGCGGCTCCCGTACGGCGTCCAGGCCGACGAGAAGGACGCCCAGCTCGCCCTCGGCTTCATCAACGCGGACCGGGTGCTGACCGTGGACGTCAAGCCCGCGAGCGACGCCGCGCTGGAGACCGTCCTGGCCGGCGGCGCCGTCTTCCGGGACGCCCACCACCAGGACTTCGTGCAGGGCAACATCAAGGCCCGCCAGCGCATGATCGCCCAGTACGCGGTGGCGGGCGCGCACGACGGCCTGGTCGTCGGCACCGACCACGCGGCCGAAGCGGTGTCCGGCTTCTTCACGAAGTTCGGCGACGGCGCGGCCGATCTGGTCCCGCTGACCGGCCTGACCAAGCGGCGGGTACGGGCCGTCGCCGACCTGCTGGGCGCCCCCGCCGAGCTGGTCTGGAAGACCCCCACGGCGGACCTGGAGACCCTGGACCCGGGCAAGGCCGATGAGGACGCGCTGGGGGTCACGTACGACGACATCGACGACTTCCTGGAGGGCAAGCCGGTCGGTGAGCGGGCCTTCGACACGATCGTGGGCCGCTACCGCCTCACCGAGCACAAGCGCCGGCTGCCGATCGCGCCGTAGACCGCCCCGCAGCCGTTCCGCTCGTCACGCCGTCGGTGTCCGGCGGCGCGGCGGGGCCGTTTCCAGCAGCGCCCAGACCCGGCGTCCGTCCGGCCCGGCGTCCGTACCGCAGCTCGACACACCCGGCACGGCCGCCAGCCGGACGAGGACGTCCTCGTCCGGTTCCGCGGCCGTGTGGCTGAGCACGACGACGAGGAGCATCTCCTCCTGGTCGGCCAGGTGCAGGCTGATCCGCTTGCCCGAGTCGGCGACGGCCGCGCCGACGAGCAGCCGCGCCGTCTGCTCCAGCGGCGCGTCCTCCGGCCGGGTGTAGCCCCAGCTCCGGACGGTCTCCAGGACGCGGGTGGCGGCCTTGTTCGCGGCCCAACGGTCGCCCGTGAGCGTCCAGTTGGCGACGCGCCGGTTACGGATGGCCATGCGTCCGCGAGCGAGGGTGGCTGCCTTCCGCCCGTCGTGCGGGGGCAGTTGGAGGCCCGTCGCCCCCTTCGGCTTCGTCGCGGGCTGCGGCCGCGGAGCCTCGACCGGCTTCTTCTGCGGCGGTGGAGTCCTCGGCGGGTGCGACGGTGGCAGCTTCGGACCCTTCGCCTCCAACTGCTCTTCCACTCCGGCCTCCTCGTCACGCGCCTGCACAGGACGTACCCGTCCCCCTACCCATCCTGGCAGAGCCGAGTGCTTTCTTAGCGGAACGTTAGATCTGGGCAGCGGACCTTGTCCGGGTGCGGTGGCGGACGCATGCTCTGGGAGCTTGCCCACCGCCGAGCGCGCTGGGGCATTCCCCCCGTCCCCCAGCTGGGACTTCCGTCTGGAGCCGCCATGACCTCGTCCGCCGCCATGCCCGCACCGCCGTCCGCGCAGGAGCGCGGGAAGCGCCGCCTCGCGCTGATCGGAGGGTCACTCGGCAATCTCGTCGAGTGGTACGACTGGTTCGTCTACGCCAGCTTCGCGATCTACTTCGCCGACTCCTTCTTCCCCGGCGACAACCCGACCACGCAGCTGATGAACACGGCGGGCATCTTCGCCGTGGGCTTCCTGATGCGCCCCGTCGGCGGGTGGATCCTCGGCCGCGCCGCCGACCGGCACGGGCGCAAGAGCGCGCTCACGCTGACCGTCACCATGATGTCGGTGGCCGCCCTGCTGATCGCCGTCGCCCCGACCTACGGCCAGGCCGGCTACTTCGGCGCTCTGGTGCTGCTCCTCGCGCGTCTGCTCCAAGGCGTGAGCATCGGCGGCGAGTACGCGGCCAGCGCCACCTATCTCACCGAGGCGTCGGCCCGCGACCGGCGCGGCCTGGGCTCGTCCTTCCAGTACGTGTCGATGACCTGCGGGCAGCTGCTCGGTCTGGGCATCCTGATCACCTTGCAGCACACGCTGACCACCGCCCAGTTGGAGAGCTGGGGCTGGCGGATCCCGTTCGTCGTCGGGGCGTTGTTCGCGGTGATCGTCTTCTGGCTGCGGCGACGGCTCCAGGAGACCGACGCGTTCAAGGAGGAGGCGTCGGGCGAGGACGCTCACGACGAGAGCACGCGCGGCACGCTGAAGGTCCTGTGGCAGCACCGGCGGCAGGCGGGCCTGGTCATGGCGCTCACCCTCGGCGGCACCGTCGCGTACTACACGTACACCACCTACCTCACCAAGTACCTGGTCGGGAGCGCGGGCATGGCGAAGACGACCGCCACCCTGGTCAGCTTCACCGCCCTGGCCCTCTTCGCCGTGCTGCAGCCCTTCGCCGGGATGCTGTCCGACCGGATCGGCCGCCGTCCCCTGCTGATCACCTTCGCGGTGGGCTGCACCGTCGGCACCTACCCGATCATGACCGCCCTCGGGTCGGCCTCCTCGTACTGGTCCGCGCTGGGGCTGTCCCTGCTGGCCCTGGTGATCGTCACCGGCTACACCTCGATCAACGCGGCGGTCAAGGCCGAGCTGTTCCCGACCCGGGTGCGCGCCCTGGGTGTGGCGCTGCCGTACGCGATCGCCAACGCGCTCTTCGGCGGCACGGCCGAGTACGTGGCGCTGTGGTTCAAGAGCAGTGGCCACGAGACGATGTTCTTCTGGTACGTGTCCGGGTGCGCCTTCGTCTCCCTCGTCACCTACGTCCTGATGCCGGACACCCGCGCCGTGGCGCTCAGCCGCGCCGAGGCGGACGAGGACGCCGACGCCGGCCGGAAGCAGCCCGCGGGGGCTCCCGTAAGCTGATACCCCGGGTCACGGGTGGCGAGGGGACTCCATGCACGCGCTTCTCGTCGAGGACGACGACCGGATGGCCCAGGCCCTCGGCACCGCCCTCGCCCAGCGCGGTCACACCGTCCGCCGGGTGGGCCGCGCCCTGGACGCCCTGCGGTTCGTCCGCGAAGCCGAGTTCGTCCTCCTCGATCTGGGACTGCCCGACCTGGACGGGCTCGACCTGCTGCGGCGGCTGCGTACCGTCTGCGATGCGCCACTGATCGTGGTGACCGCGCGCTGCGAGGAGCGCGACATCGTGCAGGGGCTGCGGGCCGGAGCCGACGACTACGTCGTCAAGCCCTTCCGCATGGCCGAGCTGATCGCCCGCATCGACACCGTACGCCGCCGGACGGGCGCCTCGGCCGGCCGCTTCGAGTCCCACACGGCCGACCCCGCCGCCGGGGGCCGGCCCGTGCGGGCCGGGGACGTCGAGGTCGACCTGGCGGGCCGTACGGTCACGGTGGCGGGCGCCGGAGTCCGGCTCACCCGACGCGAGTTCGACGTCCTCGCCTTCCTTGCCGCCCGCCCGGACGAAGTGCACTCCCGCGAGGAGATCCTGGACCGGATCTGGGGTGACGCCTTCCTCGCCGCCTCCCGCTCACTGGACGTCCACGTGGCGGGCATCCGCGCCAAGACGGGCCGGCCCGGCCTGGTGCGCACCGTCCGCGGGTTCGGCTACCAGCTCGGCGCCCCGGCAGTGCGGGACGACGAGCGGTGAGACGCAGGCTGCTCGCCGTGCTGCTGGTGCTCATGGGGGCCGCGGCGCTGCTGCTCTGCGTCCCCCTGGCCGACGCCTACGCGCGGGGACGGACCGAGCACCTGCTGCTGCAACGGCGTTCGGAAGCGGCGCGGTTCGCCGATCTCGCCGAGCGGATGCGCACCGAGGCCGACCGGTCGGAGCTGTCCGCCGAGATCAGCCGGTACGCCCAGCTGTACGGAACCGGGGTGGTCGTGGTCGACACGACGGGCGGGACGGTCGCGCGGGCCGGCACGAGGCCCTTCGCCGACGCGGCGGACGCCCTCGGCCGTGCCCTCACCGGCCGTTCCACCGACCGGCTGCCCACCCTGCGCCCCTGGGGTCCGTCGACCGTCGTGCTCGCCGAGCCGGTGGGGCGGGACGAGCGGGTCAGCGGGGCGGTCCTGCTGGCCGTTCCCACCGACGCGGCCCGTGGGGACGTGACGGTCCGCTGGTCCCTCATCGCCGCCGGGGCGGCCGCCGCCTTCGCGGCCGCGGCCCTGGTCGCGACGGGCATCGCGCACTGGCTGATGCGGCCCGTCCTCGATCTGGACCGGGCGGTGGAGGGGCTGACCGCGGGCAGTCTGCGGGCCCGCGCAGTCTCCGGCACCGGACCGCCGGAACTGCGCCGTCTGCGGCAGCACTTCAACACCATGGCGCAGGCCATGGCCGACTCCATCGGCCGCCAGCGCGACTTCGTCGCCGACGCCTCGCACCAGCTGCGCAATCCACTGGCGACGCTGGTGCTGCAGCTGGAGAACGTCGAACCGCACATCGCCCCCGGTCCCGGCCGGGCCGAACACGCGCGCGCCCTGGACGAGGCGGAACGCCTGGAGGAGCTGCTGGACGGCCTGCTGGCGCTGGCGCGCGTGGAGTCCGCCACGGCGGAGCTGACGGACCAGGACGTGTCGCGGGCCGTACGGGAACGGGTGGCGGCCTGGACGCCGGTCTTCGGCCACGCCGGGCTGGAACTGACGGCCGCCGTGCCCCCGGAAGGCCCCCTGCGGGCCCTCGCGCTGCCCGACGCGGCGGGCCGGATCCTGGACGCGGTCCTCGACAACGCCGTCAAGTTCGTGCCGCGCGACGGCCGCGTCGAGGTCCGCGCGGCGCACGGCGCGGACGGAACGGCCGTCGTACGGGTCGCCGATGACGGCCCGGGCGTGCCGCAGGACCAATTGCCGCTCCTGCTGAGGCGTTTCACCCGCTCCCCCGAGCACCAGAACGTGCCCGGCAGCGGACTGGGACTGGCCATCGCCGATGAGATCGCCCGCATCAGCGGCGGCCGGCTCGCCGTCGGTTCCAACACCCCGCGCGGCCTCGTCGTGGAGCTCAGGCTCCCGTCCCCGGGACGGCCGGTCGGCCGTCCCGGCCCCGATTCCCGGCCATAGATCCCGGCCATGGATCTGCCACACATCCCGATCCCGACCCCGATCAGCCGTACACCGACCGGTAGTGCGCCACGGCCCCCGGGTGGAGCGGCACTTGCCCGGTCGAGATGGCGAACCGGGGCTCCAGCCGCGCCCCCGCCGTCACTTCCCGCAGCAGGTCGCGCCACCGGTCGAACACCACCTGGAGCAGTTCGCGCACGGCATCGTCCGGTACGTCGTCACGGGCCAGGAGGTAATTGCCGACCCCGATGGTTCCCACCGGCTCCGTCAGTCCGTACACCGCGGCCGGAATCGTGACCGCGGTGTAGACCGGGCCGTGACGCTCCCGCAGCGCGCCCACGTAGCCGTCCAGCGGCAAGAACCGCACCGGCAGCTCGCGGGCCAGCCCCGACAGGGCGGGCGTGGGTACGCCTCCCGACCAGAACAGTGCGTCGACCGCGCCCTCGCGCAGCGCACTCACCGACGCGGCGAGGCTCAGTTGCCGCGGGGCCGCCGACGAGGGGCCGGTGCTCAGCCCGGCCGCCCGCAGCACCCTCCCCGCCACCACCTGGACCCCCGATCCCGCCGCGCCGGCCGCGACCGGACGGCCGGCGAGCTGGCGGACCGACGACACCGGCCCGGTCGCGGGGACGAGGAGGTGCGTGTAGTTCACGTAGACCCGGGCCAGCGCCGTCACCGCGGCCGGCCGGGGGAACGGCTCACGCCCCAGCACCGCGTCCTCGGCCGCGTCCGCCATGGCCAGGGCCAGCTCGACCGAACCGTCGTCCAGCTTGCGCAGGTTGTTCACGCTCGCCGCGGTGCTCACCGGCACGATCTCCAGGCGGCTGCCGCTCGCGGCGACGGCCTGTGCCAGGGCCTTCCCGAAGGCGTTGTACGGGCCTCCCTCGGGCCCCGTCGCGAGCCGCAGTCGCCGCACCGGACCGGGGCCCGCCGAGCATCCGGCCGCCAGCGCCCCCGCGAACGCCCGGAACCCGGCGCCCATCGCCCGTCGACGGCTCACCTCTGCGCTGGTCACGGCGGAAGCCTATCCGGCGCCCCACCGGGTGCGTCCGGATCGGGGGGTCGCGTCCCGCCGACCGGCCCCGCACCCCTACACTCGTTCAGCCCGGCTGCGGGCGCCCGGCCCGAACAGGGGAGCCAGACCTTGAGCACTTCCAACGAAGCACCCATCTATGCCCAGTTGATAAGGGAACGCGGTGACGTGCCCGGTCAGACGCGCCGGGAGGCGGAGCAGATCCACCGGGAGCTAGCACGGGTGATCGCGCCGGCACCCTGGGCGACGAACGGCGGCGGCCTGCGCTAGGCCCTGTCGTGACCGGCGACGGGACGCACCTGCCTCACCGTTCGGGCTGTTTGTCAGCAGGCTTTCCCGCACCGGCGCCGTCGGCGGCGGCAGGTGTCCCGGCCGCCGCCGGGTCCAGGACGCGGTGGAGGAAATCCCTGGTCCGCTCGTGCAGCGGGTGGGCGACCACCTGCGCCGCCGGCCCCTGCTCGACGATCACTCCGCCGTCCATGAACACGACGCGGTCCGCGACCTCGCGGGCGAAGCCCATCTCGTGGGTCACGACCATCATCGTCATGCCCTCGGCCGCGAGCGCCCTCATCACCGAGAGCACGTCGCCCACGAGTTCCGGGTCGAGCGCCGAGGTCGGCTCGTCGAAGAGCATCACCTCCGGCCCCATCGAGAGCGCCCGGGCGATCGCCACCCGCTGCTGCTGGCCGCCGGACAACTGCGCGGGGAACGCGTCCGCCTTCCCGGCGAGGCCGACGCGCTCCAGGTTCTCCCGGGCGACGGCGGCGGCCCGCGCCTTGTCCCTGCCGAGCACCCGCCGCTGCGGCAGCGTGAGGTTCTCGGTGACGCTCAGGTGCGGGAACAGATGGAACTGCTGGAAGACCATGCCGATGCGGCGGCGCACGGCGTCGATGTCGACGTCGAGGTCGGTGACCTCCGTGCCGCCGACGAAGACCCGTCCCCCGTCCGGCTCCTCCAGCAGATTCACACAGCGCAGCAGTGTCGACTTGCCCGAGCCCGACGGCCCGATCACACATACCACTTCGCCGCGGGCGACGTCCAGGTCGATGCCCCGCAGGACGTGGTCGGCGCCGAAGGACTTGTGCAGCCCCCTGATCTCGATCTCCGGGCGGTCCGCTGCCGTCATGTCCACCGCTCCCCTCGCCTGTGACATCTCGTCCTCACACGGCCCTGTCCGCGCGGGCCTCGAGACGGCGCACCAGGAAGCCCAGTGGCACGGTCACGAGGAGGTAGCACAGGCCGGCGACCAGGATCGGGGTCGAGTTGGCGGTCTCGCTGGCCAGATCCCGGCCGAATTTGGTCAGTTCGCGTTCCTGCAGCGTCACACCCAGGAACAGCACCAGCGAGGAGTCCTTGAACAGCAGGACCAGTTCGTTGGTGAGCGGCGGGACGACGATGCGCAGTGCCTGCGGGATGACCACCGACACCATGGCCCGGCCGTGCGAGAAGCCGAGCGAGCGGGCCGCCTCCGTCTGCCCTTCGGGCACCGCCTGGATGCCGGCCCGGATCGTCTCCGCCATGTAGGCGGCCGCGACGAGACCGAGGCCGAGTGCGACCTTCCCGTACGTACCGCCGGGGATCTCGGTCCCGGGGAACGCCAGTGGCACCGCCACACCCACGAAGATGAAGATCAGCAGGGCGGGCAGGCCCCGGAACAGTTCGATGTAGACGCCGGCGACCCACCGGTACGGGGCCACCGACGACAGCCTCATCATGGCGATGACGAGACCGAGCAGCAGGCCGAAGACGAAACCCGACGTCGTGTACAACACCGTGTTGCGCAGGGCGGTGGTGATGATCTTCGGGAAGAGCCGCAGGGCCAGGTCCGTCCGTGCGAACTGGTTCTGCAGCCGGTCCCAGTCGGCCAGGACACCGATCAGGACCACCACGGCCGCGAAGATCCCGTACTGGACGCCCTGCCAGAGACGGCGCCGCTGCCGCCGGGTCGGCGAAAAGGTCACGACGCGGCCTGGGGCAGCGGGCCGATCCACCGCTCGTAGAGCTTCTGGTAGGTGCCGTCGGCCTTGGCGGTCGCGATCACCTTGTCGATCTCGGAGAGGAGGGCGGCGTTGCCCTTCTTCACCGGGAAGCCGTACTTCTCCCCGGTCTCGATGTTCTGGCCGAGGACGAACTCCGCGGCGTTCGCCGCGTCCCCCAGCCAGCCCTGGACGACCGGGTAGTCGATGACGACCGCGTCGACCTGCCCCGTGCGGAGCCCGTTCAGTACCGCGTCCGAACTCTCGAAGGCGACCGGGTCGAAGCCCTGCGCCTTGGCGTAGGTCTCGCCGGTGGTCCCGGCCTGCGCGCCCAGCTTCCCCGTCTTCGCCTTGACCTCGGCGAGGGAGGTGACACCGCTCTTCCTGGTCGCGAGGAGCGCCTGGGTGGCGTCGAAGTACGGGACGGAGAAGTCGACGTTCTTCTTGCGCTCGTCGGTGATCGTCATGCCGGCCGCGGCGAGGTCGCACTGGTCCGAGTTCAGGAAGGCACCCGTCTTGAAGGTTTCGAACGGGGTGTCGAGGATCTTCTGTTCGACCTTGAGGTTCTGTGCGACCAGGTCGATCAGGGCCACGTCGAAGCCGACGACCCGGCCGTCCCGCTCGAACTGGAACGGCGGGTACGGCAGATGGGTGCAGGTGGTCAGCTTGCCCTTCTCGACGACGCGCACGCCGCCGGCGGCCTCTCCCGGCCCGCCGTCGCCGGAGGAGCAGCCGGCGGTGGCGAGGAACATTCCCGCGGCGGCGGCAGCGCCGACCGTGGCACGGATGCGGTGACTGCTGCGGCGGGTGCGGCGTCCTTGGGCCGTCCGGTACACGGTTGACCTCCACGGGTGCGGGACTGGCGGCGGTCACGGGACGAGACCGTCCGCCGAGATCGTAAGCCCCCGGCGGCCCGTCCCCGATGCTGCGTTTCGGACAACACCCGTGTCAAGCCGAACAGTTGGGAATCCTTCCCATTCCGTGAAGTTGGTCCAGACCAGTTGACGGCGATGCATCCGGAGGCATAAGTTCCCGGCCACGCCGCACGTCACGTTCCGGGCTGCTCACCTTCCCCCCACCACGATGGAGGCACTCCCATGCCCAACCTCACCCGACCCACCCGAACACGAACCCGCCTGGCATGCGGCCTCGGTGCCACCCTGCTCGGCGCGGCCGCCGTGCTGAGTGCCCCCGGAGCCGCCTTCGGGGCCAACCTCCTCACGAACGGCGATTTCGAGGGCGGCACACCGGCCGGCTGGTCCTGCAGCGGCGGTCTGGGCTCCGTCGTGAGCTCCCCCGTGCACGGCGGCGGCAAGGCGCTGGCCGGGGCGGTGAGCGCCTCCGACAACGCGAAGTGCGCCCAGACCGTCGCGGTCCTGCCCAACACCTCGTACACGCTCTCCGCGTGGGTCCGCGGCAGCTACGTCTACCTCGGCGTCACCGGCGGCGCGTCCACCTGGACGCCCTCCGCCACCGCCTACACCAAGCTCACCGTCTCCTTCACCACCGGCGCCTCCCAGACCAGTGCCGAGATCTACCTCAACGGCTGGTACGGGCAGGGCACCTACTACGCCGACGACGTCGTCCTGGAGGGCCCCGGCGGCGGGACCGACACCGTCGCCCCGACCACACCGGGCAGCCTCACCTCCACCGGCAAGACCTCCTCCAGCGTCTCGCTCGCCTGGGCGGCCTCCACCGACAACGTCGCCGTCACCGGCTACGACGTCTACCAGGGCGCCGCCAAGGTGAACACGTCCACCACGACCGGCGCGACGGTCGCCGGGCTGGCCCCCAACACCGCGTACACGTTCACCGTCCGCGCCCGCGACCTGGCGGGAAACACCTCACCGGCCTCCGACGCCGTCACCGTCACCACCGACAACGGGACCACGCCGACCGGCTTCAAGCAGGCGGCACCGTACCTCTACCTCGGCTGGGGCAATCCACCGAGCGCGACCACGGTGATGAACGCGACCGGCGCGAAGTGGTTCACCATGGCCTTCATCCTCTCCTCCGGCGGATGCAACCCGGCCTGGGACGGCCAGCGCCCGCTGACCGGTGGGGTGGACCAGAGCACCATCAGCTCGATCCGGGCGGCCGGCGGCGACATCGTTCCGTCCATCGGCGGGTGGCAGGGCAACAAGCTCGGCCCCAACTGCGCCACCCCCGAGGCGCTGGCCGGTGCGTACCAGCGAGTGATCGACGCCTACGGCCTCAAGGCCGTCGACGTCGACATCGAGAACACGGACGAGTTCGAGAACGCCGTGGTCCAGGACCGCATCATCGGCGCACTCAAGATCGTCAAGCAGAACAATCCGGGCCTCAGGACCATCCTGACCTTCGGCACCGGCACCACGGGACCCACCTCGTGGGGTAACCGCCTCATCGAACAGTCGAAGGCGCAGGGCGCCGGGATCGACGTGTTCACCATCATGCCCTTCGACTTCGGCAACGCCTCGACCGACATGTACGCCAGCACCGTCAGCGCGACCGAAGGCCTCAAGACCAAACTCAAGTCCACCTTCGGCTGGGACGACGCCACCGCCTACTCCCACATCGGCATCTCCGGCATGAACGGGGTCAGCGACACCCAGGAAACCACCACCGTGCAGAACTGGACCGACATCCGCAACTGGGCCAACTCCCACCACATCGCCCGTCTCGCCTTCTGGTCCGTCAACCGCGACCGTGGCTGCGCCGGCGGCGGGCTGCAGGAGAGCTGCTCCGGCATCGCGCAGAACGACTGGCAGTTCACCTCCCTCACCGCCGGCTTCACCGGCTGATCCGGGGCGGTCAGGTCATGTCGTCGAAGTGGCGCCGGTCAGGCCGCTCTGACGACGGGGCCTGGGCCGCGGGCGGCCTGCGGGCCCGGACCGCGTGGACTCCGAGCGGGAAGGAGACGCGGTCCGGGTCCCGCAGCGCCGCCAGGGCGGAGCCGATCCCGGCTTCGGTCATGCAGCCGGACTCCCGGAGGCGGGGGGCGAGGGCGGCCACCGTCCGGTACCAGAAGTCGGCGATCGGGGCGCCCTTCCGGAAGACCGGCAGGGCGATCTCGGCGGCGATCTGCTCGTATCCGTACCGGTGGAGCACATCGGGCGCGCGCAGGCCCCAGTCCGGTTCCATTCCGTAGGAGTCGGCCAGGAGGGCGCAGATCCCCTCCACGGAGCGGCGGACGGGATCGCCGGGCGCAAGGCCCGTGTGGGGGAAGTGCACCACGTCCTCCAGCAGCAGGGTGCCCCCGGGGGCCAGCCAGTCCCTCATCCGCTCCACCACGCGCTCGCGTTCCGGCAGGTGCAGCAGGACGCAGCGGGCGTGGATCAGGTCGAAGGATTCCGCGGGAAACGGGTCGCGGGTCACGTCGTGGCGCAGCACCCGCACGTGGCCGGGCAGACCGGTGGGCAGGTGGGTGGTGTCGAGGTCGGTCGCGGTGATCAGTCCCCGCGGGCAGCGCGAGGCCAGCCAGGCGGCCACCGTGCCGGTGCCGGCGCCGACTTCCAGGACCCGCGCGCCGGGCGCCGGGCCGACGGCGTCGAGGCGGCGGAGCGTATCGGCGTCGAGGGCGTCGGTGAGTGCCCGCAGCCGGGCCGTCTCCGACGGGTTGGTCCGGCCGAGCTCATCGGCGTAGCGGCTGTCCGGGGCGGTCGGCACGTCGCGCCTCCTCCTGTCCGGGGGATGGTTCGGGTTCACAGGGCCAGGGGCTCCAGGTCGCGGTGGAAGCGCCGTCCGTCGCGCGCGTGGCGCGTCAGGGCGTGGTCCTCGCCGAGCAGCCGGGCCAGTTCGGTCACCGATTCCGCACGGATCCGCGGCGCCTCCTCCCCCCGGCCCATCGCCTCCAGGCTGACCGCGATGTTGGAGGCGCCCGCCAGGGTCTCCGGGTGGTGCGCCCCGAGCACCTCGCGCAGGCGCGTCACCGCCGTCCGCTCCAGCTCCAGGGCGCCCTCGGGATCGCCCAGCTCGGCGCGGACGTTGGCCAGGTTGAGGTGGGCGAAGACGGTGTGCGGGTGGGCGTCGCCCAGCACCTCGCGCATGTACGGGATCGTCTGGCGCAGCATCGTCTCCGCCGTCTCCGCCACGCCCGTGCCCCAGTGGAAGACCGCCAGGTTGTTCACGGCCGCCAGGGTGTACGGGTGCCGCTCGCCCGGCACCTTCATGTACTCGTCCACCACCTCCTGCGCCAGGTCCCGCGCCCCGCCCGGATCCCCGGTCGCGAACAGGTCCGAGGCCAGGTTGAGCTCGCAGGACAGCAGGTCCGGGTTGACGGAGGTGTACTTGGCCCGGTAGCGGGCCCGGGTGGCCGTGGTCAGCCGGAGGGCGTCCTCCAGCTGACCGGCCCGGCGCAGCGACACCGCGAGGTTCCTCGCGGCCGACAGGGTGCCGGGGAACGTCCGCCCCAGCGTCCGCTTGCAGGTGTCGTACGTCCGGCTGAGCAGCTGCACCGATTCCTCGTACCGGCCCATCTCGCGCAGGTCGCGCGCCAGGTTCTGCGCGGAGGACAGGGTGTACGGGTGCTCCGGCCCGAGCACTTCCGTGCGCAGGTCGTGCACCTCCTGGTCGATCTCACGAGCCCTGGTGTACTGACCCACGAGCCGCAGGTTCAGCGCCCGGTTGTGCGCGGCGGCCAGCGTGCGCGGGTGCGCCTCGTGGAAGATCTGGCCGAAGCCCTCGTGCGCGTCGGTCGCCAGCTCCATCGCCCGTCCGTAACGGCCCAGTGCGCCCAGCGTGTCGGCGAGACCGCTCATGGTCATGTACGTGTGCGGGTGCGAGGGGCCGAGCACCGCCTTCTGCCGCTCCAGCGTGACCTCGTCCAGCTCTTTCGCCTCCACGAACCGGCCCTGCGAGCGCAGGATGTTCGACAGGTGGAAGCGCAGGTACAGGTACTGCGGGTCGTTGTCGCCCAGCATCTCCTTCCACGCCTCGCGCAGTTCCTCGCCGAGGGCGTGGGCGGCCTTGAGATCGCCGCGCTTCCACAGGTAGCGCACCCGGTCGATCAGCAGCCTGCGCGTCTCAGGTTCCGTGCAGAACCGGGCCTCCGACGGGGTCAGGTGCGGCCAGATGGTGTGGAACCGCGGCCACGTCTGCGGATCGTCGACGGGCTCGTCGTCGTCCGGCCGGGCCCCGGCCAGGATCCGGTGGACCGCGTGCCGGGCCTCGCGCTGCTCCTCCTCGCTCAGCCGGGCCCGGATCACCGCCTGGACCAGCCGGTGCACCTGGATGCTGTTGCTCACCTGGTCGATCTTGGCCAGCGCGAACCGGCCGATCTCCCGGATCACCCGGCCCAGCACCAGCTTCTCCTGCAGCGAGGAGTCGTAGGGCTTGAGGGAGTCGATCATCTCCTTGCCGTAGAGCAGGTTCGCGGAGATCGGCTCGGGCGCGAGGAAGGCGCAGAGCTGGAGCAGCCGGACGGCGGCCGGGGAACGGGACTGCAGCCGCTCGATGGAGATGTTCCAGGTGGTGGCCACCGGCTCCGGGTAGCCGGGCGGCTGGTTCAGGGCAAGGACGCGGGCCGCCTGCTGCGCCAGCTGATCGACGTACGCGGACACGGGCGTCGCCGTCTCCGCGATCCAGGCACCCGCCTGCTCGACGGCCAGCGGCAGGTCGCCCACCGCCACCGCCACCTGCTCGGCGTCTTCCTTGCTGAGCCCGGGGGCCCGGCGCCGGAGGTGCTCGATGGACTCCTCCCGCAGGAACACGTCCACCGGCAGCGCGTCACCGTACTGCGACCAGGACTGGTTGCGGGAGGTCACCAGGACATGGCCCGGCCCGCCCGGCGGGAAGAACCGTGTGAGCGCCTCGGGATCGTCCGCGTTGTCGAAGACCAGCAGCCAGCGGGAGGAGGGAACCCCGCGCCGCAGCAGGTCGATCGCCTCCTGGGAGGCGGCCGCCATGTCCTCGCCGGTCGGCGCGCCCAGCCGTGCCGCCAGCTCCGAGAGGGCCGCGACCACGCCGTCGGTCTGCTCCGAGGGGATCCACCACACCAGGTCGTAGTCGGCCATGAACCGGTGCACATACTCCAGCGCCACCTGGGTCTTGCCGACGCCGCCGAGCCCGAACAGGGTCTGCGGTTGTGGCAGCACCACGGCCATGCCCCCGCCGAGCTGGTCGCGCATCCGCTCCAGCACGATGCCGCGCCCGGCGAACCCGGGATTGCGGGGCGGCGCGTTCCAGATCTTCGGGACGGTCCCCGGGTAGCGGGGGCCGGGCGGGGAGGCGCTGCTGACACGGTCGGGCAGGGCCGTGGGACGCTCCACCGCCCGCAGCAGGGCGGTGGTGGCGTGGGCCTCGTCGAGCCGGAAGAGGTCCACCGGACCGCGGTCGGTGTACGGCGTGGAGAGCCGTACGTCGCCCACCCTCAGCGGGACCAGCTGACGCCGGCTCCCGGTCGGGTCCTCGGCCGCCGCCCGCTCCCACACGTCCACGGCCCGGGCGGACCTGAGGTACGCCGTCGAGAGCAGCGCCACGGTCCGGGCGGCGGTGTCGATGCCGATGCCCGCGCCCCCGGGGGTGTCGTCGGCGGCCGCTACCGGCGACCGCTCGGCCGAGACGTCCTTCGGCACGACCCGGAAACCGGCCCGGGTGAGCACCGACTCGATCCAGTCGGCCCACATCCGGTCCTCGGCGGCGTAGGACAGGAACAGGTCGGCGGGCGATGCCGAACGGCGCCGGGTGAAGGCGTCGCGGATGCGCAGCCGGACCTCCTCGCCGATGACCGGCATGGAGGTGATCCGGCCCTCGGTGACCACCGAGGTGAGCCGCTCGAAGGCGGACAGGAGGGAGTCGGTGCGCCCGGCCTCGTCGCCGAAGGTGGCCAGGGTCTCCTCGTAGGCGTAGGAGGGGCGGTAGGGGATCTCCACCGCGCCCCAGTACGAGGTGAGCTCGTCCCCGACCAGGCCGTTCGGGAAGCGGTCGAACCTGATCCGGGCCAGCGCCCGGCCGGCGTCGGCCTTCTCCTTCTCGCCGCCGTCGATGCGCATCGGGACCGGGTAGATCTTGATGCCGCGGTCGTTGAACCGCTCGTGGATCTGGCGGGCGACGGACGCGGCGCCGTCGATGGACTGGTCGGACAGGGTGAAGCAGGCGACGAGGGTGTCCGGGAGGTGGACGGTGCAGATGTCCGCGACGTCGGACAGACCGGTGCGGCTGTCGATCAGGACGTAGTCGTAGTTCCGCTTCATGTCGGCGCGCAAGGCGTCGAAGAAGAGCCCGCCGCCGAGCCGGTCGTAGAAGTTGTCCCAGTCGAAGGCGGAGACGGTCGCCGCGTACTCGCGGTTCTGCCGGCCCGCCGGGACGAAGTCCAGGGTGCCGCCGTCCGGGAACTCCCAGCCGCGGGCCTGCGGGGTGAGCGAGACGGCGTGCGGCCGTATGCGCGCGTAGTCCCTGTGCCAGTCGTCGGCGCGCTGCATCGGGCTGGTCACCGCCCAGGCGTACTCGCTGATCAGGTCGATGACCCCGGTGGTGGCCCCGAGCGAGGCGGGGTCCAGGAAGGGGTGGAAGTACCGGTGCAGGCCCGGGGCCTCCAGGTCCCAGTCCACGGCGAGCACCCGCTTGCCGTTGGCCGCCAGGATCCAGGCGGTGTTGGCCAGCGCCATGGTGCGGCCCGTGCCGCCCGTGTACGAATAGAAGGTGACGATACGTCCGTCACGGCTCCTGCGACTCACTGTCATCCGCTTCCCCCCGGTCGGCGCCCTCCAGGTCGTTGTGCCCACCGGAGCCGGGTGTAGGCGTCGGGCCGCCGGGCGGCCGGCGGCTCACTGGCGGGCGAGCACTCCGCGGACCCGGCCGGGTACCCGATGTGCCACGACGCACGCAGGGCTCACAGGCAGCCGGACAGGACGGCCGCGGCCGGTTTCCCGAGGCGCGTGCAGGGTGCCGGGAGACGGACGCGCCCGCCGCCCGGTTCGGCGTCGGCTCGGGCCCCGGCCGCGAGGGCCGCGCTGACCAGGGTGGCCAGCAGGTCGATGTCGGACCCTATGTCCAGACGCAGCGTCACCCATTCGGAACCGGCTCGCAAACGGATCGCGGAGGACCCGGCGAGAGCCGGCCGAAGCTTCGTGATCATCGCGTGGGTCAGGTGGACGTCGGCTTCGTGATCACTGTGAAAGTGAACTATCTCCCGAAGACCGGCGTTCAGTCCGAGCCTGGCACCGCAGAGGGCCCGGCCTTCGCTCAGGGCGGACCAACCCATCAGCTGTTCACTGGCGAGCCTAGCTGTGTTCATTCCCCGAGCGTGCCCGCCTCCCGGCCGACACCACAAGGCCCTTGACCGAATCCCACCCTCCGGTTCGGCGGGCGGACAGACCGTAACCATGCGGAGGGACAGCGCCGTTCGGTCAGCGTTCGCCGTCATCTCCCGAGGACGGCGGACGATCGTCGCGATCGGCTTCGCCGAGCTCGCGCATTCGGCGTTCGACGCCTTCCTTCAGACTCTCCCCCTCCGCCTGCTCATCGGCCGACGGCTCCGGTTCCGGCGATTCGGAACCGGGCCGGTGGATCTTCTTGCGGATCTTGTCCGCGCGAGCCTTCCGCTCCTGGGCTTCATCGCTCACCACGGCCTCCCTGGCAGTCGGGCCAAAGATGCGGTCACGGCCGCCGTCACTTCCCCTTCCCCTTCCCCTTCCCTTTCTCCTTCCCCTTGAAGGCCTTGGCCGCGGGGTTCGCGGCCTTCAGGCTGTCGATCTGGCTGCGCCATGCTTCGGCCCGGGCGTTGGTGGACTCCTTGACCCGTGCCGTGAGTGCCTTCGCGTCGCTGTAGGGCTTGGAGGCCGGACCACTGGCGGCGAGACGACTGACCGTCTTGGTCTTGGCATCGATGGCCGCGCGGAGGCTGCCGCTGCCGGTCAGGCGCCCCAGGTTGCGGAACTTCGGTTTGTTGCCCTCGAACCAGATCTGCTGCCACCACTCGTCCGAGACCGGCTCGCGCCAGCTGATGTAACCGCCGCGCAGCACCTGCCTGGGCTCCTTGATGTGGCCACCGAAGCTGTAGCGGGCACCCTCGACGGCGACCGGATCGTAGAATCTCGGGGTGAAGAAGTCCGAGACGAGAAGGCCGTTGATGGTGTAGCCGAACTCCTCGGCCTCCGACGGGTCGGAGACCTCCACCAGGAACTCGACCACGCCCTGGTCCGGGTGCGGAGACTTGCCGGACACCAGACGACGCCCGAACGGGTCGGCGCACATCTCCAGCATCTCGTGGCTCGCCGTCAGGGACCAGCTGGCGCCGAACTCGATCAGGGAGAACGGCTGTCCGTTCTCGTCCGTGTGGAAGCCCGCCGCGCCGGGGACGTCGTCGACCACGATCAGTGGCCAGTACCCGACGGGAACGTCCTCCAGTCTGTCGAAGGCGTCCACGGTCGCATTGACTTCCCAGATGGGCCCGAAATCCCGGGTCGCCTGTTTCTGCAGGGCCGCGGCCACCCGGGTGAGCTGCGAGGGGCTGATCTGGTTGGTCGTGGTCTCTGACACGAGGGCGAGCTGGACGATCAACATGGGCGTTGCCGGCCTTTCGTTCGGTGACAGCGGCGGCTGCCGGACGCCACGAGCTTCACCGAGGGGCTGCCCGATCATGCGCCTGTGCGGCCAGACGTGCGCATATGCCAGTCGAACGGTGGACAGGCATCCACCACCTGCCTCCGTGCGCCGCCTTCGGGACCGCAACCTGCATAAACGTTTCCTCATTTCAGGCCGGCCAGATCGGGCCGGAAACCGCCGCCGGGGCTCCCGGCAGGGGTGGAATCCGGGTCGGGCGGCGGACCTCGGCGCGGACGCAGCCCGTGCGGATGCCGTGGTGCGCCGTGCCGGGACGTGGCCGCCGGATCCGTGAAGGCGGCGCCCCGGTCCGTGACCAGGGCGCCGGTCGCATCCGCCGGCTCCTGCCACGCCCGGCCCGATCAGGACCTCCGTGCCGTCCGGGCCTGCGGCCAGTCACCGATGCCGGCGTGCGCCCGCGTGTGGTCACCGCGTCGAACAGCGCGGAAACGGCGCAGGTTTCGGCGGCGCAGCCGTGGCCGGCCTCGGCGGCCGCCGCCGTCGTCGGCGCCGGGCCCGCAGCCACCCGTATGCCCGCCTGGACGTCCAGGGAGGACGTACAGGCAGGGGCGTCGGGAGCGACCGTGCCGCGCAGGGTGTGGGGCGGCGCCCCGGCTACCGGGGGTGAGGGGGCGGGCCGGCGGCCGCGGCCGCCGCGGTAGCCGGCAGTCCCCCGTCCGCCGACCGCCGTCCGGTGAGGCCGACAGCCCCGGGTGAACGGGGCTCGGAGCCCGGACGGCCTTCGGGGCCTCGCGGGTGTCCCGCACGGCCCCGACGCCTCTCACGGATAGCTGACCAGGTAGGCCACGTTGGTCGACGAGTTGGAGGGCCCTCCCTTGTCGTTGATGACGTGCCGGATGGTCCCGGTGCCGCCGAGCGAGACGGTCACCATGCTTCGGAAGCGCACGTTCGGATGGTTGGGGGCCTCGAAGGCGCGCTCGGCGGCAACGCCGGGGTCGGCGTTGAAGAAGCAGTAGCTGCCGAGCCCGAAGGCCTGATGGCTGGTCACGTTGTCGGCGACCTTGTACGCGGCCCAGCCCTGGGTGGAACCGTTCGTCCAGGCTGCCTGGTTCGGCGGGTCGTACGGCATCTCGTTCTGGTAGAAGTACGTGCGCCCGCCGTTGCCGTTCCACACGGTCTGGTGCTTCTGGTAGTGCTCGACGAACAGTCCGTACATGGTCACGTTGTCGCCGTTGACCACGAGTCCCGTGTCCGCCGTGTTGCTGTTCCAGCCGATGCCGCTGCCGTGGTCGCCGCGCCAGATCCACATGTGGTCGCCGATGACGTCGTCGCTGTTGACGACGAGGCTGGTGGTCGCCTTGCCCACGGCGGCTCCGCCGACGCGGAAGAACACGTCGTGCAGGGAGGTGGGGTTCGCCGAGTGGCCGGCGGCGGCGCCGGCCGGGCCGACCTCCATCAGCGTCCTGGAGTTGGCAGGACCGGCGTCGAAGAGCAGGCCCGCCACCTTCACCCCGTCGACGTCGGCGACCGTCATCGCGGTGACACCGTTGTCAGGGATGAAGCTGGCGAGGCCGAGACCGAGGACGACGGTGTCCGGACGGGTCACCCGCAGGGTCTGGTCCAGATGGTAGACACCCGGCGTGACCAGCAGGTTCTTGCCCTCGGCCAAGGCGGCGTTGATCTGCGCGGCACTCGCCCCGGCCTTGACGACGAAGAACCGGTCCATGCCGAGCGAGCTGCCCGCCGCGGTCCCGTTCGCCCACGTGGTGGCGGAGGAGTCGGTGCGCAGGGAAGGCACGAACACCCGGTAGGCGCCGGCGCCGTCCACGTACAGGAAGGGCTTCTCACGGACCGCTGGGGTCTGGTTCACCGTGGTGTGGGGCGGGTTGGGGAAGCTGGTGCCCGGTACGCCCTGGCTTCCGACGAACACCATGTTCCAGTTGGCGCCGTTCCAGCTGCCGAGCTGGGAGTTGCGGGTCAGCCACTGCTGCTGGGAACCTGACCGCACCTGGCCGTCGACCTTGGTGTCGGCCATGAATCCGCCGCTGGCCCAACCGCCGTCGTCCAGCGCGAGGTTGCCGCGGACGTGCATGCGCCGGTAGGGCGCGGCCTGGGAGACCGCCCACCGGTCGGTTCCGCCCGTCGGGTTCACCGAGAGGTTCTCGGCGCCGCGCCAGAAGTTCTGGGTGGCGTTGTTCGGCGGGAACCAGTCGGCCTCCACGTGCACGGCGCCGTTGACGGTGACCGAGTCGGGCGACTGGCCGAGACCGAGGACCTGGGTGTAGAAGCCGACGTTGACGTCGTTGCTGTAGGTTCCCGGCTTGAACATCACCGCGTAGCGCTGGGGGCCGAACTGGTTGGTCTCCTGCTGCGTGAAGATCGAGTCCAGCCGGTCCTGGATCGTGGAGGACGGCATCGACGGGTCGAAGACGACCACGTTCGGGCCGAGGTCGACGTCCCCGGGCCCGGTGCTCACCGGCGCGACCTGAAAGCGCTGGGCCGCCGTCCCGTTGCAGGTGTACTGCACCAGCTGGACGCTGTCGGCGGTCGAGGCGGCGGGTACGTCCAGGCATTTGCCGCTGTGCCGGCTGACGAAGTGGTAGGCGCCGCCGCCCTCTTCGACGGCCCGCCACTGCTGGTTGCCGCCTCCGCCGTACGTCCACAGGTGCACGGGCGCGTTGTCCGCTGAGGACGTGCCGCTCACGTCGACGACCTGGTTGACGTCGTTGCGGTTGCCGATGCGGACGAAACCGTCGCCGGTCTGCGTGAAACTCCATTGCTGTGCGGCGGTGTCGTTGCAGGCGTACTGCTGCACCGCCGTGCCGTTCGCGGTGGCGGCCGAGCGCGCGTCCAGGCATTTTCCGCTGCCGGAGTTCACGATCGTGGACCAGCCCGTGGGCAGGGCGGCGGCCACCTCGGCCGGCGCCCGTGGGGTGGCCGCCCGGGAGGGCTGGACGACGGCGAGGACCGAGGCGGCCGCGGCCACGGCCACGGCCACGGCCACGGAGGCCGTGACCCACGGTCCGGCGATCCGGGTCACCGGGTCACCGTCCACTTCTGGTTGGCGGCACCGGTGCAGGTCCAGATCTGCAGCCGGGTGCCGTTGGCCGAGCTGTTGCCCGCGGCGTCGAGGCACTTGTCCGCCTGCGGGTTGACGATGTCGCGTGCCGCCGGAACGGCCCATTGCTGGGCGGCCGTACCGTTGCAGTCCCACAGCTGGACCTTCGTACCGTCGGCCGTACCGCCCGATGCCACGTCCAGGCACTTGCCGAGTGCGCGGATCGTGCCGTCGCCCGCGACGCTCCACCGCTGGGCGGCCGTTCCGTTGCAGTCGTAGAGCTGTACGGGGGTGCCGTTGGCGGTGGCGGCCCCCGCCACGTCCACGCACTTGCCGCCGATGCCGGTGATGGCGCCGCCGCCGGGCTGAGCGCCGTCGGTGGTGACGCGGACGTAGTCGACGAGCAGCTGCTGGGGGAAGGCGGTGCTGCCGTCGGGGTCTCCGGGCCAGTAGCCGCCGACCGCGAGGTTGAGGATCAGGAAGAACGGCTTGTCGAAGACCCACTGGCGTCCGCCGAGGTCGGCGGGGGTGCGCCGCTGGTACACGGTGCCGTCCACGGACCAGGTGATCGCGTCCCGGCTCCATTCGACGGCGAAGGTGTGGAAGGCGTCGGCGAACGCCTGCCCGCCGGGCAGGGTGTAGCCGGCGCCGATGCCGCCGGAGCCGGAGTATCCGGGGCCGTGGAGGGTGCCGTGGACCGTGGACGGCTCGAAGCCCACGTTCTCCATGACATCGATCTCGCCCGAGGCGGGCCATCCGACCTGGCCTATGTCAGCGCCCAGCATCCAGAAGGCGGGCCACATGCCCTGTCCGCGCGGAATCTTCATCCGGGCCTCGACCCGGCCGTACGTCGCGGTGAACCTGCCGGCCGTGTTCAGGCGGGCGGAGGTGTACTCGCACCTTCCGTACCAGCACTGGTAGTTGCCCGGGTTCTCCCGGCGGGCGGTGACGACGAGATGGCCCTGGCCGTCGAGGGCGGCGTTGCGGTTGTCCGGGGTGTAGTACTGCCGCTCGTGGTTGTTGACGTTGTCGCCCGTCTCCATCTGCCATTTCGCTCCGTTGACCGCTGCGCCCGCGGGCCCGTCGAACTCGTCGGAGAACGTGACGGCGGCCGGCGCGGCGGCGGCCGAAGGTGCGGGGGCGCTGTCCGCGGGCAGGCCCTGCGCGAGGCCGGTGGACAGTGACACGAGGGCGAGAACCGGGACAAGGGACAGCAGCGAGCGCCGGGTTAAGCGTGGGAAGTCCATGAGTCTCCCTTCCCCGGCATGTACATGACATACCTGCACGGCCAGGGTCCGAGGGGGGTGGGCACTTAGTTCAGTACGTGATTTAAGAAGTGAACAAATTCCCTGTCAAGAGCCGGTGCACGGCTCATGTTCGTGAACGCTCAAGAAGTCGCGGGAAGTGGCGAGGTAAGTCGGGCGGCTCTGCGCCACGCGCCGGCGTCATCACGGCGGCTGACAGACCGTCCGGGGCGGGCGCAGGGGTGAATACGTATCCATCATGACAGGTCAGACGGCATTTTCGTAGGACGAACGGCACAGCCGAATGCCCTTGTTTGGGCACCGGTGCGGCTTTCAGAATCACCCTCATGACTCACATGGCGCACATCAATCACGACGCGGTACTGCGGGCCCGGGTGGCCCTCCTCGGATCGGAGACCCTGCCGATCCGGCAGCAGGTCGCGGCCTTCCGCGTTCTCGTCCAGGTGAGCCCGCTGGCGTATCTGCCTCTCCTGACGGACGCTCTGTACCACTACAGCCGACAGGAATTCGCCCATCAGCCCGGGACGGCACTGGCCCTCCGGGCCGAGTCCGTCGACGCCGCGCGCCGCATGCACGCACTGGAGCCCGAGCGGACGCCGCTGCTCCTCACCGCGTTGATCCGCTACGGGAAGCAGCTGAGCCTCATGGACCGCCATGACGAACTCGCCTCGGTGAACGCGGAGATCGCCCTCCTCGGCTCCGGCCACGGGCCCGCCCTCGGGCGGCCGTGACCGCTCCGGGAGCATCCGATCGCCATTGAGCAAGGTTCTTGAAAGGCTGGCCCGCATGCACGCTGATCCCGTCGACCAAGCCCGACGTCTCGCCCATGACCGCTTCCCCGGCGCGCTCTGCGTGATCCTCGCCGGATCGACGGCTGCCGGACGGGCAACGCCCGGCAGCGACCTGGACATCGCCGTGCTCCTCGGGGACGGCGGCGAAACCGGCCGGGAGACCGTCCGGTTCGAGGGACGTGTCGCCGAGCTGTTCTTCCACACCCGCGCGGGTCTCTCGGAGCTCTTCGCCGCGGACGTCGCCGCCCGTCGGGCGGTCATGCAGAGCATGTACGCCACCGGTTTCGTCCTGGTCGACAGGGACGGTGAGGCCGGGCGTGCCCGGGCGCTGGCCGAAGCGGACCTCCTCAAGGGGCCGCCGTCGCTGGATCAGCAGACGGTCGAGACCAGGAGGTACGGGCTGACGGACGCGCTGGACGACCTCGCCGACGCGGACGACCGCACGGAGCGTCTCGCGGTGGCCGGGTTCGCCCTCGCCGCCGCGGCCGATCTGCTCTTCGACCACCACCGCGCGTGGACCGGTGGCGGGAAGTGGCTGCCACGGCGCCTCCTGGAGGCGGACGCGCGACGCGGGGCCGCGCTGCTCGACGGGCACCTGTCGCTGTGCGAGTCGGGAAACGCCTCGCTCCTGACCGGTGCGGCGGCGGAGGTCCTCGACCTCGTCGGCGGGCCGCTGCGCGAGGGGTACCGCCGGGCCTGGCACGGCGTCATCGAATCGGTGGCCGCGCCCGCCTGACCCTGACGGGGCCTGCGGTCCGAAGGACCCGGCCCGGCCGCGCGAGCGGCGGGCCGGGCACCGGGCGGCTGCGGCTACTTCTTGACCTTGTCGATGCAGAGCACGAACTGCTTGCCCGAGCTGCGGCGCGAACCCCGGGTCTGCTCGTGGTAACCGATGTCCGACTTGCCCTCGCACTTGGAGGTGTCGAGCGTGTCCGGGATCACCGCGACCACCTTGTAGGTGGCTTCGGCGCCCCCGCACTTCACCACCTGGAGGTCAGGAGTCACCGTGGACCCGTTGTTCTTGAGGCAGTCCCCGACCTCCGCCTTGTCGGCGTCGTCCCGGCTCAGGAAGTAGCCCACCGCGCAGGCGATGAGGGCGAGCACGACACCGATGATCTTGAGAATCTTCATGAAGCCCATGCCCCCGCCGCGGGACGGCGGCGCCGGAACGGGCGCGGGCCCGGCCCACTGCTGGTGCGGGGGCGGCGCCTGCATCTGCATGTGCTGCTGGGGCGGGTACATCTGCTGCTGCGGGTATCCGGGCGGCGGCCCCGGCTGGGGCGGGTACCCCTGCGGCGGCTGCTGTCCGTACGGGCCCGGCTGGCCGTACGGGCCGGGGCCTTGCTGCGGCGGATAAGTCATCTGGCGAGTCCCCCGTGGGCGTGTACATGTCTTAAAGAGGGGATCACGCTATATCAACGGCCCGCCGTCACTCGCACAGGGCGGCGCCGAGCGGAAGCCGCGCCCCGGCGGGCCCCGCCGCCCAGCACCTTCACGTCCTTCACCGGGCGCGTCAGGTCCGGGAGTCGCTCCTGAGCCGGTCGCGCTGGATCTGGCAGCCGAGGGCGCGGCGCACGGACGCCGGTGCGATGGCAGCCGCCTTCGAGGGGATGTCCAGGCCACGGCTGATCTCGTCGTACGCGTCCCGATAGCCACCGGGGAGCTCCGCCCGGCCCAGCCTCAGGTCCTCTTCGACGATCCGCCGCAGCTCGTCGACGTTCTGCGGCGTGAAGCGCTTGCGTCCCCGGGCGACGGCGTTCAGGTACGAGGTGCAGCGCGCGGTACCGGGCAGGGCTTCGGAGATCTCCTCGGCAAGGCCCCACAGACGCCCTTCGAGCCACGGGGTGTCGCGTTGGCCGAGGGACAGCCCCATCAGGGGCTCCGGGTCGGCCTTCCTACATTTCGCCACCTGCTTGGACACGGCGGGCTGGCTCATCCCGGTGAGCCGGGCGATCTTGTCCTGGGTCCAGCCGAAGCCGGTGAACAGCCTGATCATCTCGGCCCGCAGCGCCCGCGCCTCCTCGCCCGCGCGGATGACGTCGTTCACTGCGGCGAGCATCCGCGCGGCCTGTTCCTCGGTCAGCGCCTCCGGGTTCCGGGGCACGTCGTCTTCGTCTGTCACGACTCGGTTGTACACCCGTTCACGCGTCCACCACAACCAGGTTGTACAACCTAGTTATAGATGGCTTGACCGTTCATTTCACATATTTCCCTTGCCCCGCTGCCGACCCGACTGCCATCCTCCACGCCGTGCCCACTTTCACCGCGCCCGACGGAACCCTGCTCGCCTACCGCGTACTCGGAGACGGCGACCCGCTCGTCTGCGTCCCCGGGGGTCCTGCGGACTCCCTCTACCTCGGCGACCTCGGCGGTCTGTCCGCGCATCGCCGGCTGATCGTCCCGGACCTTCGGGGCACCGGCCGGTCGGCCGTTCCCGAAGACGCCTCCTCCTACCGCTGCGACCGCCTCGCGGAGGACGTCGAGGCCCTGCGGGAACACCTGGGACTCGCCGTGATGGACCTGCTCGCCCACTCCGCCGGCGCGAACATCGCGACGCAGTACGCGGCCCGCCGCCCGGCGAACGTCGGCAGACTCGCCCTGATCACTCCCGGCACCCGGGCCGTCGGCATCCCGATCACCGGAGAGACGCGACGCGAGCTCGCCCGGCTCCGCCGCAAGGAGCCGTGGTTCCCATCGGCCTTCGCCGCCCTGGAGGCCGTCAACGACGGCACGGGCAGCGACTGGGAGGCCATCGCCCCCTTCCGCTACGGCCGGTGGGACACTGCGGCCCGGCGGCACCACGCGGCCGGCCGGCCGGACAACATGCAGGCCGTCACCCTGTTCGCGGCCGAGGGCGCGTTCGACCCGCAGGGCACCCGTGCGGCGCTCGCCGCCTGCGAGGTCCCGGTCCTGCTGCTCGCCGGGGAGTTCGATCTGAACAGCCCGCCTCCGGCGGTCACCGAGTTCGGCCGGCTGTTCCCCGACTCCACGCTCGTCGTGCAGCCGGGAGCGGGCCACTACCCCTGGCTCGACGACGCCGCCCGGTTCGTGGCGACCACCTCGGCCTTCCTGCGCCCGGGCGGCTGAGACCCGGTCGCGCGCTCACGCCGACGTGGGACGCGCGTCAGCCCGTGCCGATGACGAGGTCCGCCCGGTCACGTCCCGGGGCGATGAGGCGGGCGTTGGCCTCGTCCGAACGGGCCACCCAGGCGCGCGCGTCGGCGTGCTCCCTGCCGTGGCGCACGTGCCGCTCGACCAGCCGCCGGATCCGCAGGGCGTCGTCGGGGGCGAGGTACCACGCCTCGTCGAGCAGGTGCCGCACCCGCGCCCACTCCCCCTCGTCGTGCAGCAGGTAGTTCCCCTCGGTGATCACCAGGGGTACGGCGGGACCGACGGCGATGCTTCCGGCGATCGGCTCGTCGAGCGAGCGGTCGAAGGCCGGCGCGTAGACCGTAGCCCCGTCCGGTTCGCGCAGCCGGCGCAGCAGGGCGGTGTACCCGGCCGCGTCGAAGGTGTCGGGGGCACCCTTCCGGTGGGCCCGGCCCAGCCGTTCGAGCTCGGTACGGGCGAGGTGGAACCCGTCCATCGGCACCACGACGGCCAGCGCCGGCCCCAGCTCCCCGGCCAGCCGCCCGGCCAGCGTCGATTTCCCGGCCCCGGGCTGCCCGGCGATCCCGAGGACCCGTCGGCCACCCGGGCCGCACCGGCCGGCCAGGGTGCGGGCCCGCACTACGAGTTCCGTCGTCTCCACGTCCGTATCCTGCCCGACAGCGCGTCCGGGCGGGGGCCCGGGCGGGGTTCAGGCGGGCCGCCAGCCGGGGTCCCGGCCGGTGGCGGCCAGCAGCGTGTCGAACCCGGAGGCGTCCGGAGCGACCTGCTTCGGCTCGTCGAACATCCCCGCGTCGCGTGCGGCCGGAGCCATGTCCCCGATCACCCCGGACAGGACCTCCACGCCCGCCGGATCGGGGGTGAAGTCCTGCCCGGTGGCGCGCGCGACGTCCCATGCGTGGACGGTCATGTCGAGCAGCACGAGGGTCCCGACGAAGCGGGCGGGCTGGTGCATCCCGCCGGTGGTCCCTTCTTCGGCGCCGGGCTCGCCCCACGCCGCGACCAGCCGGCCGGTCTCCTCGGCGAACAGCTCGCGCCAGTCGCCCGTACTCAGGCGGTCCGGCTCCTCCCCGAAGCTGCTGGGCTGCTTCCGGGCGAGCCGGGTGAAGTTCACGACGACGTCGAGGAGGTGGTCGAGCAACTCCCGTACGTCATAACCGGCGCAGGGCGTCGGATCACCGAGCTGCTCCTCCCGGACGGCCCGCACGACGGGCACGGCCCGCGCGGCGGCCGCGCCGAGCAGAGAGCTGATGCTGCTGTTGTCCATGCGCCGACCGTAGGTCCCGGGCCGGCTCCCGACGGGGAGCCTCGCCCGGCCCGCCCCGCTCCCGGCCGTCAGGTTGCCGCCGATCGCGGGAAACGTGCCACACTCCCCGCATGCCGCCTTTCGTGACGATCGCCGCCTACGCACCGCCCGGCGTCGGAATGCTGGCGGTCGGTGTCGTCGCCGAGGTGTTCGGCGAGCGTGCGGGCCTGCCCCCCTTCGACTTCGCCCTGTGCAGCGACCGGCCCGGGCCGGTGTCCACCGACGTCGGCGTGGCGGTCGCGGTCGAGTACGGCCTGGAGCGGATGGCCTCCGCGGATCTGGTGATCGCCCTGCCCTGGGCCGATTTCCGGACGCCGCCCGCGCCCGCCGTACTGCAGGCGCTGTCCGCCGCCCACGACCGCGGCGCCCTGGTCGCGGCGCACTGTGTCGGTACCTACGCGCTCGCCGCAGCCGGACTGCTCGACGGGCGGCGGGCCACCACGCACTGGCGGTTCGCCGAACTCCTCTCCCGCCGCCATCCGGAGGTCACCGTCGACCCCCACGCCCTCTACGTCGACGAAGGCCGCGTCATCACGGGCGCGGGGGCAGCCGCGGGCTTCGACCTCTGCCTCCATCTGCTCAGGCGGGAGCACGGCGCGGCGACGGCCAACGCCATCGCGCGCGACCTCGTGCTGCCCTCGCACCGTGAGGGAGGGCAGGCGCAGTACCTCGCCGCCCCCGTCCCCGAGGACGCGCAGGACGAACGCCTCACCGAAGTCCTCGACTGGGCCCGCCAGCACCTCCACGAGCGGCTTCCCGTCGCGGAGCTGGCCCGGCGGGCCGTGATGAGCAAGCGCTCCTTCGCACGCCGCTTCACGGCCGCGACCGGCACGACCCCGCACGCGTGGCTGGTCAATCTGCGGCTGAGCCGCGCCGAAGAGCTGCTGGAGACCACCGATCTCCCCGTCGAGGAGATCGCCCGCACGGTGGGTTACACGAGCGCCGCCGTCCTGCGGGAACAGTTCGTGCGCCGCCGCGGGGTGCCGCCCCGCTCCTACCGCCGCTCCTTCACGCGCACCCCGTAGCGAGCCCCGCGTTGATCCTTGCATGAGCAAGCAGATACCGTGGCGCAATGGAAGTGCCCCTGGAATCTGGGGAGTTGTCCTCTCCCCCCGCCGATGACGCCGAGGACGACCGCTGGTGCATGGCGGTGCGGCTGCTGGGCCGGATGGAACGTCAGCTCGACGACGTCCTGCAACGGCGACACGCCCTCCCGCTCTCCGAATACCGGGCCATGTGCGCGTTGAGCCGACCGGAGAGCGGCGGTGGCCTGAGAATGGGCGAACTGGCCGAGCGCATCGGGATGAAGGACAGCTCGACCACCCGCCTGATCGCCCGGCTGGAGGCCCAGGGACTGGCCGAACGGACCCCCGGCACCGGCGACGGCCGCGCCGTGACCGCCACCGTCACCGACGCCGGGCGGGAACGGTACGCGGCGGCCACGTCCACCTACCGGGCCGCCCTGGGCGCCGAACTCGACGCGGCCCGGGCCAACGTCCATCTCGCCGACCTCGCCGAATGGGTCCGTAACGGAGAGACCCGTCCGCTGCCCGACCACGGGAGTCCGCATGGCAACAGTGACCGACCACTATGAAGACCTGCTCGCCGACCAGTACACCTGGATGCTCGGAGGTGACATCGCCTCGCTCGCGCAGGAGCAGGCGGCGCTGCTGCGCGGCCTCGGCCTGTCACCCGGCGGTCCCGTCGGGGACACCGCCATCGACCTCGGCTGCGGTCCCGGCGCCCAGTCCCTGGCCCTGGCCCGTCTCGGCTTCCGGTCCGTCAGCGCCGTCGACACCAGCAAGAAGCTGCTGGAGGAACTCATCGGGCACGCCGGTCAGGACTCACCGATCCGTCCGGTCCACGCCGACATCCGTACCGCCCTGCCGCACATCGCCGCCGCCGGGACGGTGGCCGCCGTCGTCTGCATGGGGGACACCCTTCCGCATCTCCCGGCCGCCTCCGACGTGACGGCGCTGCTCGGTGACGTACGGAGCGCCCTCGCTCCGGGCGGCCACCTGGTGATCACCTATCGCGACCTCACGAGGCCGCTGGAGGGAACCGGCCGGTTCCTGCCCGTGCGCAGCGCCGAGGACCGGCTGCTGACCTGTTTCCTGGAGTACGTCGACGAGGACACCGTGATGGTCCACGACCTGCTCCACACCCGGGTGGACGGCGAGTGGACCCTGCGGACCAGCAGCTACCCGAAGCTGCGGATCGGCGCCGACTGGCTGGCCGGTCAATGCCGTTCCGCGGGACTGGAGGTCGCCCACGACGCCGCGGGTGCACGGGGTATGCACGTGCTCCACGCCCGTAAACCGTGACGGGGCCGCACCCGCATCACCGAACGGGCACGACCTCACGACCTCACACCCACACGCACACGCACACGTCGCACACGGCCGCACGACCGCACGACCACGGTGGGTCGGTCAGGAATGGAGCAACACGTGGAAAGCATCAGCCGTACCGCGCTCGTCGAGGACCTGATGGGGCGCTTCCCGCACGTCCCGCGGGAAGCCGTGGTCAAGGAGGACCTCCTGCGCGGCGGCATGGCCTTCGACGAGTCCGCGCTCAGCGGCACCGCCGACGGGGCGTCCGGCGACGTCAAGCCGAAGTCGTACTTCATCTTCTCCTTCGACCACCGCACGCTGCCGGAGCTCGGTGCGGCCGCGCTGAACCGGCCGCCCGAGGAGATCGTGCTCACGGGCGGCCCGTACGGGCTGCGCCGCACCGTGGTGTCCGTACGGGTCAATCCGGACTCCCCGTACGTCGTGCGGGGCGGCGAGGACGGCACGCTCGGGCTGTACCTGGACGGCGCGCGGATCGCGGACGTCGGGCTGCCGCCGATGCCGGAGTACTACCGGCACACGCTGTCGAACGGCAAGTCGGTGATGGAGGTGGCGCCGACCATCCAGTGGGGCTACCTCGTCTACCTGACGGTCTTCCGGGTGTGCCAGTACTTCGGGGCCAAGGAGGAGTGCCAGTTCTGCGACATCAACCACAACTGGCGCCAGCACAAGGCGGCCGGACGGCCCTACACCGGGGTGAAGCCGGTGGAGGAGGTGCTGGAGGCCCTGGAGATCATCGACCGTTACGACACGGCCGGCACCTCCCGCGCGTACACCCTCACGGGCGGCTCGATCACCTCCCAGGTGGCCGGCCGCGACGAAGCCGACTTCTACGGCCACTACGCGAAGGCCATCGAGGAGCGCTTCCCGGGCCGGTGGATCGGCAAGGTCGTGGCCCAGGCGCTGCCGCGCGAGGACGTGCAGCGCTTCCACGACCACGGCATCCGGATCTACCACCCCAACTTCGAGGTGTGGGACCGCCGGCTGTTCCAGCTGCACTGCCCGGGCAAGGAACGCTACGTCGGCCGGGACGAGTGGCACCGCAGGATCCTGGACTCCACCGAGGTGTTCGGTCCGCGCAATGTGATCCCCAACTTCGTGGCGGGCATCGAGATGGCCGAGCCCTTCGGGTTCACGAAGGTGAGCGAGGCGATCGAGTCGACCGCCGAGGGCCTGCGGTTCTTCATGTCGAACGGGGTCGTTCCACGCTTCACGACCTGGTGCCCGGAACCGACGACGCCCCTGGGCAAGGCCAATCCGCAGGGTGCGCCGCTCGAATACCACATCCGGCTGCTGGAGACCTACCGGGCGACGCTCGAGGAGTACGGCCTCAGCTCCCCGCCCGGCTACGGCCCGGCCGGTCCCGGCCGTGCCGTGTTCTCGGTCAGCTCGTTCATGGACAGCCTGGAGGGACTCGACGGGACGGTGTCCTGACCGGCCCGTTCCTCGACCGGCCCCGGCCGCTTCCTGACGGCGGCCGGGCCGCGCCCCGAGCCCTCGGGTTGAGGCTTCGTCCCACCGGCGTAGCGTGGAGTGTGAGGCAGTCCGGCGGCGGGCGAGGTACGGGGCCGGCCATCCGCGCGGAAGCGGGCAGGGCCGGCTACACACCGCACACCAGGAGCGATCGCCATGAGCAAGGCCTCGATCGAGCAGCTGCGGGAACGCGTACGCGGGGCGGTCGTCGCCCCGGGGGACGACGCCTACGACGAGGCGCGCAAGGTCTACAACGCGATGATCGACAAGTCGCCGGCCGTCGTCGTGCGCTGCGCCAACGCGGGTGACGTGATGGCCTCGGTCGACTTCGCCCGGGAGAACGGGCTCGACCTCGCGGTCCGTGGCGGCGGGCACAGCGTGCCCGGCTTCGGCACCTGCGACGGCGGCGTGGTGGCCGATCTGTCCGGGATGCGAGGCGTCCGGGTCGATCCCGCGCGGCAGACCGCGCGGGCGGAGGGCGGTGCGACCTGGGGCGACTTCAACGCGGCGACGCACGCCTTCGGTCTGGCCACGACGGGCGGGATCATCTCCACCACGGGTGTCGGCGGCCTCACCCTCGGCGGCGGCATCGGCTACCTGTCCCGTGGACTGGGCCTCAGCTGCGACAATCTGATCTCGGCCGACGTGGTGACCGCGGACGGCCGGCTGCTCGTCGCGAGCGAGGAGGAGAACCAGGACCTCTTCTGGGCCCTGCGCGGTGGGAGCGGCAACTTCGGCGCGGTGACGTCCTTCGAGTTCCGGCTCAGCCCGGTCAAGGACATCTACGGCGGGCCGATCCTCTACGAGATGGACGACGCCGCGACCGTCCTGCGTTCCTTCCGCGACCTCATCGCCGACGCGCCGGAGCAACTCGGCGGGTTCCCCGCCTTCCAGATCGCCCCGCCGCTCCCGTTCATCCCGGAGGACCGGCACGGCGACGTATTCATCCTGATCGCGTCGTGCTGGTCCGGCCCCCTCGACGAGGGCGAGCGCGCCCTCCGGCCGTTCCACGACATCGCGCCGGTGGTCGCCGAGCACGTCGGCCCCATGCCGTATCCGGCACTCAACAGCGCTTTCGACGCACTCGTACCGCCGGGCCTCCAGCACTACTGGAAGGCCAACTTCGTGACCGAGCTGAGCGACGCCGCGATCGAGGCGCATCTCGTGCACGCGCCGCGGCTGCCTGCGGTGAACTCGACCGTGCACATCTATCCCATCAACGGCGCCTGCCACCGCGTCGCACCGGACGCGACGGCCTTCGCCTACCGCGACGCCACGTTCGCCACCGTCATCGCGGGGATGTGGCCCGACCCCGCGGACAACGAGGCCAACACCGCCTGGGTCCGCGACTACTACGAGGCGACCGCCCCGCACTCGGAGGAGGGCGGGTACGTCAACTTCATGGCGGACGACGACCAGGACCGCATCAGGGCCAACTACAAGGGCAACTACGAGCGGCTCGTGCAGGTCAAGCGGACCTACGATCCGGGCAACCTGTTCCACCTCAACCAGAACATCAAGCCCTAGAACGAACAACTTGTTTCAGCCAGAACCCTTGTTGTCTGGCTGAAACAAGTGCCATGCTGTGCCAGCGGCGATCTCCTCTACTCCCCCGTGGAGAGGTCCACGGCCCCGCCTGAGCCCCCGCTGGGCGGGGCCGGCCGCGCCCACAGCGGTCGGTGGCGGCCTCTCGCACCAACTCCCCGCGAACCCGGTCGACTTCACGGACCCCCCGAACACGCGCATCACACTGCGTGATGATCGTCGTGCCGGTCGTGACGTTGTGTGTCAGGCTGGGGGCCCGATTCGTGTGAGGAGCCTCCGCCGTGCTGGAACGCAAGCTGCGCAAGGACCGTACCGAGGTCACCCACCGGCAGCCCGGAACCCATCCGCTCCCCCGCGAGGACGGCAGGCGCGCGGTGACCGCCGGGCTGCCGGGCGAGCGCGCCCACTCCTCGCGGTACCTGGCCGCCGGCGACTACTGGTTCGACGACGACACCGCCGGCGGCCAGAACGGCCCCGACAGCCGCCTGTTGACCTGACCCCCCGCCCTCAAGCCGGAACCCGGCGCCGCCCCGGCAGCAGCGACGCGAGGTGGCGGGCGGTGTCGCGGGTACGGCGCGGTACGCGGTGGCCGTGCTCGACGAGCCGGGCCGCGTGGCCCATCGCGCGCAGCGCGCGCCCCGAGCCGACGGCCGGTACGGCGCCCATCAGCGTCGCCATGGCCGTTTCGGCCTCGCGCCGGTCGCCGGCTCCGGCCAGGACCCGGGCCGGTTCGGCGGCGAACAGCACACGGTAGGCGGGGCCGTCGTCGCCGGCGTGTGCCGCGCCGTGGAGGAGCGCGGCCGCCCGGTCCGGTTCCCCGGCGCGGCCCGCGCCAGTCCGTGGTGACCGTCGAGCTCCGGCTGGTCGAACCACCGGGCCCAGGCGGGGGTCCCGGTCCGTGGGACCGTCCTTGAGCAACTGGGCGGCCGTGTCCAGGGACCTCAGGGCCTGCGGTCCACGCCCCGTGCGGGCCGGGACGGACGAGGCGATCCACAGCGAGCGGCCGGGACGGCCGAGGCGTTCCTCCCGCATGCAGAGGATTGCGAGGATCAGCGGTCGGACGGGGGGCCGGCCCCGGTCCGTCGCGGCCACCCCGGGCCGGTCCCAGTGCCCGGAGGTGGAGGCGGTACGAGACGCCGTGCCGCTCGGCGTCGAAGGTGTTGAAGGTGTTGAAGGTGTTCCAGGCGGCGACCTGCCCGTTGCCTCCCACGGGATTCACCCCGCCCTCGGCCGGGCCAGTGCGGCGAGGGCGGCCCCGCCCACGAGGGCCAGGGCCGCTGCCACCCGTAGGACGGCCTCAGTCGCGGAGCCGTCGGCGGCCGCATCGGTGGCCGAGCCGCTGACCGCTTCGAGCGCGGTGGACGCCACGGCGACCGCCACGGCCCCGAGCAGCACCATCGAGGTCAGGACGAAGCCGGACGCCGCCGCGAGGCGGGAGGCCGGGACGTAGGACTGGGTCGCCACCTGGGTCAGCGCCCAGCCCAGGCCCACCCCGATGCCGACGAGGGCGAAGACCGCCGTGTACAGGGCGAGGGGCGTGGCCCAGGTGAGGGCGAACAGGCTGACTCCGCTCAGCAGCATGCCGGCCGCCATGAGCGATTCCGGCCGCCATCGCCGGGCCAGCGCGCCCGACCAGTAGCTGGCCGCCCCGGCACCACCGGACAGCGCGAGGAACACCAGCCCCGACTCCAGGGGCGAAAGCCCGCGGGCCTGCTGGAGGTACAGCGCGGACAGCACCGCTACCAGGCAGTACACGACGTTGGACACGGAACCGGCGGCCGTTACCAGGACGAACGGGCCGTTCCGCAGCAACCCGAGGTCCAGCAGGGGCTCGTCGGTCCTGCCCTCGATCACGGCGAAGGCCGCCAGGAGCGCGGCGCCACCGGTCAGACACAGCAGGGTGGGCGGCGAGGCCCATCCCCAGTGCGCGCCCTGGTCCACCGCGAGCATGATGCCGGTGATCCCGACCGCGAGCGTGACGACGCCGGGGATGTCGAGTCCGCGCACCGCCTGCTCGTCACGCGTCTCCGTCACGAAGCGCAGCATCAGCGCGGCGGCCAGGACGCAGACGGGCACGTTCAGCAGGAAAACGGCGCGCCAGCTCACGTGCTCGGCGAACGCGCCGCCCACGAAGGGTCCCAGCGCGATCCCGATGGCACTGAACGCGAGCACCGTGGCCACCGCCCGGCCCTGGCGGTCGTCGCGGAAGTGCGCGGTCACGACGGCGACGGCCACGGGGAAGACGAACGCCGCCGCGGCGCCCTGCACGACCCGGCCGGCGATCAGCCAGCCCACGTTCTGGGCGGCGCTGCACGCCACGGACAGCACGGCGAAGCCCACCAGACCGCCCACGAGCACCCGGCGCCTGCCCAGCAGATCGGCGGCCCGGCCGCCGACGATCATCAGCGCGCCCAGCGCCAGCATGTAGCCGCTCACCAGCCACTGCAGGTCGGTCGCCGGTGTGCCGAACTCGTCGGCGATCACCGGGATCATCAGGTTGAGGGCGAACCAGTCCATCTCCACCAGCAGCATGGAGAGGGCCGCCGCCGCGATCACGGCGCGCTCCCGCGTGGTGAAGAGGCCCGGGCTCGCCTTGGTCACGGAGGTCATGGCGGCCCGTCCGTTCGATGCGGCACGTATTCATGATCCCCCGCGTCCGTCGTTTCGGCACCGGGTGAGCAAAAGGAGCGTGCGGCTGCCTTCCGTGTCAGCGTGGTGGAGCACGAACCCCTTCCACACGCATCCGAGGAGTCACTTCATGGGCGGTAGCAAGGCCAAGCGCCAGGAGCCGGGCAAGGGCCGCGAGGAGCAGGAGCGCATGATGCGCCCCGGCCAGGACCCGGTTCACCCCGAACCGAGCCGGCCCACCCCCGGTGGGAAGGGGCCCGACGAGATCAGCCGTCGGCGCGAGGAAGACCGGATGCGCGACAAGGACGACATGAACGACGAGGACATCTGACCGGAGTTCCCGTCGCCGCACGCACGCAGCCGCCCGGCCGGGCCGCGGTCACCCGGCCGGGCGGCGGTCGTCCGGGCGGGCGGCGGTCGTCCGGGCGGTGGTCGTCCGGACGGTCCGCCGTCTCCGCCACCGCCGTCTCCGCCGCCGCTCACACGCCTATCGCGCCGTCGATCCGCTCGCGCAGCAGGTCAGCGTGTCCGTTGTGCCGGGCGTACTCCTCGACCAGGTGGATGAGGACCCACCGCAGCGACACCCTGCCGCGCCACGCGTCGTCGCCCTCGACGTCGAGGTCGGGCGTCCCCGCGACGAAGCGGTCGGCGAACGCCACTTCGGCCCTCCACGCCTCCCAGGCCGCGCGGACCGCCTCGGCGTCGCCGTCGCCGGACCGCGCCCCGTCGAAATCCCCGTCGGGATCGGCCTGCGAGGAGAACAGCGGAGCCACGTCCTGCCGGGCCAGGACCTGCCGGAACCAGCGGCGCTCCACATCGGCGAGGTGGCGGACCAGGCCGAGCAGCGAGAGCGTCGACGGTTCCACCGACCGCCGGGACAGCTCGGTGTCCAGGCCGGCGCACTTCATCTCCAGGGTCGCGCGCTGGTCCGCCAGGAAACCGGCCAGCATGCTCCGCTCATCCCCGGTCGCGGGGCCGCGGAACCGGCCGTCCTTCTCGGGGTCGACGAAGAATTCGGCTCTGCTGCGTGGGGTCGTCATGGCGGGAGACTAGCGAGACCGTGGCCGACGTCTTTACCGGGGGACGCGTCGCGCGGTGCTCCGCCGATTTGCGGTGGACCCGTATCCGGTGTTGTTTCGAAGTAGGTGCGTACGTGGTTTCCGTCTCCCCTCGGTCTGGGGGTGTACCACCGTGTTCTTCGCCGATCGCGCGGACGCCGGCTGGCGCCTGGCCCCAGTACTCCGTCACCTGGCGCGGGAAGGCCCCGTCGTCCTGGGGCTGCCGCGCGGCGGGGTCCCGGTGGCCTTCCAGGTGGCGCAGGCCCTCGGAGCCCCGCTCGATGTGATCGTGGTCCGCAAGCTCGGGGTGCCGTACCACCGCGAGCTGGGATTCGGTGCCATCGGCGAAGGCGGCGTACGCGTCATCAGCGAGGACATCGTGGCCCGCAGCCGGGTCCGCAGGGAGGACCTGGCGGCGGTCGAGCGCGTCGAGGAGGCGGAACTCGCACGGCAGGCCGCGAAGTTCCGCGCCGGCCGGCAGCGGGTGCCGCTCGCCGGCCGGACGGTGATCGTCGTCGACGACGGGATCGCGACCGGCGCCACGGCCGCCGCGGCCTGCCAGGTGGTACGGGAGATGGGCGCGGCGCGCGTGGTGCTGGCCGTGCCGGTGGCGCCACCGGACGCGGTCGCCTGGCTGCGCACCGTCGCGGACGAGGTCGTGTGCCTGTCCACGCCCCCTGGGTTCTCCGCCGTCGGGGAGTGGTACCAGGACTTCTCCCAGACCTCCGACGACGAGGTCGTCTCCCTTCTGGCACGCGCGGCGGACCGCTCCGCGCCCCGCGAGGCGGAGGTGGTGGTGGACGCCGGCGGCGTCGGGCTGGCCGGTGACCTCGTCCTGCCGCAGGACGTCGGGGCCGTCGTCGTCTTCGCCCACGGCTCCGGGAGCGGCCGCCGCAGCCCGCGCAACCGGTCGGTGGCTGCGGCCCTGCGGCAGGCGGGCCTGGGCACCCTGCTCTTCGACCTGCTCACACCGCAGGAGGAGGCCGACCGGGCGAACGTCTTCGACATCGAGACCTTGGCCCGGCGGCTGACGGAGACCACGGCCTGGCTGCGTCGCCGCGAACACGACCTTCCCATCGGCTACTTCGGGGCGAGCACCGGGGCCGCCGCCGCGTTGTGGGCCGCTTCCGTCGGCCCGGAGGCGAGCGCCGGCGCGGGCTACGGCGCGGGCTCCGACGTGGGCGCCGTGGTCTCCCGCGGGGGCCGTCCCGACCTCGCCGGGTCTCGGCTCGCCGGCGTACGGGCGCCGACCCTCCTCATCGTGGGCGGTCTCGACACGACGGTGCTCGAACTCAACCGACAGGCCCAGGCCCGGCTGCGCTGCGAGAACAGCCTGGAGATCGTCCCCGGAGCCACACACCTGTTCGAGGAGCCGGGTGCGCTGGACGCGGTGGCCGGCCTGGCCCGCGACTGGTTCACGGCGCACCTGCTGTCACGGGCCGGATAGACCCCCGAGCGGGCGGGTGTTCCACGACCGGGGGCCGGCAGGAGACCCGGGGCCGCCCCTGTCGCCCGGCGGGACCGGGCGACAGGGGCGGGCAGGTCAGCGCCGTCGCACGAACGGCGGCGCGGCCCGGATCAGGAGCAGGAGGTGAAGGTCGGGCTGGTGTTGGCTATGTAGAGGGTCGCGCCGCCGGCCGGGTCGTCCTTGACCGGGACGGTGATGGTGTCGTCGGCCTTCCAGGGGAACCCGCGCGCGTCGAACGTCCAGGACCCGGTCACCTTCTTCGCCAGCACGGAGAGGGTGACCCACCCGTACTGCGCGGGCGGGACGGACACCTGGATGGCGTCACCGACGCTCGTGGACCCCTGCCAGACGTTAGTGAACGACAGGCTGGAGCTGATCCTCGTCATCAGTGCCGGGGCGGCGCCCGCGCTGAGGTCCGCCGACAGCTGGGTCGTGATGCCGCTCTGCCAGCCGGTGGTCCTGGTCACCGAGAAGGACTGGGCGACCGCGGAGCCGGAGTTGTTGTACCAGACCGCGGAGGCGCAGACCTTCGGCAGGGGCGCGGCCGGGGCCTCGCTCCCGACCGCCCAGGAGCAGCTCGCGGGGTCCTTCTGGCAGACCCGGGCGCCGTGGTCCACCGCCAGGCCGAAGGCGGCCGCCGAGTTCGTGCTCCAGCGCTGGTTGATGCCGGCGTGGCAGCTGGACTTCCCGGTCCAGGCGTCGTCGTACTGGGCGTTGCCCACGAGGTCGAGGCAGGAGTTGTCGCTCTCGTTGCGGATCATGAACGCGGTGGTGGAGCCGGCCACGGGCTGGAAGTACCACTTCTGGCTCTTCTGACCGCGGCACGTCTGCTGCCGCAGCGCGGGCCAGCTGAGGTCGATGCACTTGCCCGTGGTGCCGTTGACGATGGTGAAGCTGTAGTCCGCCGGGTCGACGTTCAGGTTCCAGGACTGGTGGTAGCCGGGTGCGGAGTTGGTGACGATGTAGGCCCCGTCGTCGCGGGAGCCGTTCTGTACGTCGAGCTGGCGGCCGTTGCTGACGGACTTGAGGCTCACGCACTGGAGCGGGGAGCCGCAGTTCTCGTCCGCGTGGGCCGTGGCCGACGCCAAGGGGGAGGCCATGATGCCCAGGGCGACGCAGCACGTCGCCAGGGCTGCGGCGAGCATGCGCAGGAAGGCCGTCGAGCGTTCCCGCGCGGGGGTCGAGGTCATGGGTGGGTCCTTTCTTGTCGGTCGGGAGGGGTGATCCGATCGGCCGGAGTGAGCGGGGTGAGCGGGGCGACCGGGCTGACCGGATCGCAGGGGACTGTCATGCGGCCGTGCCGGCGGCGAACGCCGATTCCAGGCGCGGCACGTAGTCCACGAGGTCCTGGCTCCAGCAGCCGCTGGTGTGGCCGCCGCGGCAGCCGTCGCCCCAGCCGGAGCCGTTGCCGTAGTTCACGTAGTGGTACGGGAATCCGAGGGCGTCCAGCCGTTCCTTGGTGTGCCGCGCCGCCGACTCGGCCCAGAACTCGAAGTCGGCGGGGTTGCCGTTGCCGCTGCCGGTGTAGACGGCGATGCCCATGCCTTCCAGGGCTGCCATGTGCGCGATGGGATCCGCGGCGTTCCAGCGCCAGTCGGCGTCGAACACCGGATACGGGGTGCCGAAGACGGCGTCGCTGGAGACTGCGGGCCCGAATTCGAGGTTGCAGGTGGGTTCGGAGCTGGAACCGCACAGCGGGGCACCGGCGTTGGTCAGGGTGGCGACGACGGCCGCGCGGGTGACCGCGTGGTTCCTGGACAGGTCGTTGGCGCCGGAGAGGGTGGCGACCTGGTTGAACAGGCCGGGGTGGCGCTGGGCGTAGTGCAGGGCGCCGAATCCACCCATGGACAGGCCCGCGACGGCCCGTCCCTGCTTGCCGGCGACGGTGCGCAGGTTGGCGTCGATGAAGGGGATCACCTGGTTGATGTGGAAGTTCTCCCAGTTCTGCGCCCCCGCGGCGGTCTTCTGGTCGAGCCAGTTGGCGTACCAGCCGCGGCGGCCCCCGTCCGGAATGACCGTGATCATGGACTGGGCTGCCGTGAGCGCGGGGTAGGCCAGCGCGGGGTTGCCGGGGTCGTCGGACGCACCGTGCAGGAAGTAGAGGACCGGGTAGCGCTTCGCGGGGTCGGCCGCGTAGCCGGCGGGCAGCAGGATCCGGATGCGGTGCTCGCCGGCGACCTCGGGCGTGGAGACGGTGACCACGAAGTTGGTCCCGGTGCCCGTCACGGCGGAGACCTGGGTCAGGCCGGACCCGTCCGTCATGGCGGGCGGACCTTGGGGGTCGGCGTGGACGGGCGGAGTGCCCGACAGGAGCACGGCGGCGGCCAGGGCGAAGACCGCCGCCATCGCGCGCGGCAGCCGGGCGGATAACCGCGGTCTGGTCGAGGATGTGCGGGGCGGGTTGTGGGCCATGGGCCGAGTGTGGACCAGACGCCACGTCAATTTGGAGTCTAGTTCTAGAAAATTTTTCTGCTTCTCATGGCCGGAACCACATCGGTCGGGCGTCGGCCCCGGCCCCAGCCGGGGGCCCGTGGCCGGGGCCGCGAGTGAAGAACTCGCGCCCCCGGCCCGGGCGTTGGCGCCTACTGCTTGTTCTTGGCCAGGTCTTCCTGGAACAGCTTCTCGCAGGCGGGGCCGGTGTCCGTGGCAATGAACGAGACCATCAGCAGGGCACCCGCCTTGCCGTGGTGGCTCGCCTTCAGGCTCCAGCCGCTCTTGTCCAGCGTCTTGACGACCGAGACCTGCTGGTCGAGGGTGCGCGATTCCTTCCATCCACCCTTGGTCAGGGCGGCGACCGTGTCGTCGTAGGACTTCTTCGAGTCCGTGGCCTTCTTCGTGTCGGCGGCCCAGGAGACCATGCAGGACTTGAGGGCGGCGGGGACGTCGTCCCCGGCCTTCTCGGCGAAGCCGGCCGCCGTGGCCGCGCCCTCGATCTCCTTCTTCACCGCCGCGGCGTCCAGGGCGCCGGCCGACCCCGCCTTGGCCGGGGCGGAGGAGCCCGCCGGGGGCGCCTCACCCACCTTGCCCTTGTCCGAACCGCCCTCACTGCCACAACCCGCGACCAGCAGCACCGCACCGGCAGCCGCGGCCGCCCACCTCGCCTTGCGCACTTCGTCCCATTCCCGTCTACACGGGGCCCATTGCCCTCGTGATCAAGGAAGAAGTCTGCCACGCGGATCCGCCTGCGCCCCGGCCGCGCGGGGCGGACACAGCGGGCTGCCGGACGGGCACGCGCCGTGCACCCGCGGCGCCCCGTTTCGCCGGCGCCGCATGCCGCTGGCGAAACGGGGCAGGGGCCGACTACGAGATGGGAGAGAACATCATGATCATTCTTGGCGTCATCCTGCTGATCATCGGCTTCCTCACCGGGATCTCCATCCTCTGGACCATCGGCATCATCCTGCTCGTCGTCGGCGCCGTCCTGTGGATTCTGGGAGCCGTCGGCCACGCCGTGGGAGGCCGACGCCACTACTACTGACAGCACGGCTCCTCCCCGTCGCCCGGCGCGCCCCCCGCCGCACCCGGCCCTCAGGCCCGTGCGGCAGGCGCGCCGGTGCGGCCGAGGAGTTCGGCCAGGCCGCGGCGGGTGGCGGCCAGCACGACCCGGTCCTCGGGTTTGAGGACGTAACCGGGGTGCAGCTCCCACGCCAGGCCCTGGCTGGGGTCCGTCCCCTCGCGGGGGAGCGACGCCAGGTCGGGGCGGCGGTCCTCGGGGGACGCGGTGTCGAGGGCGATCACCCGCCAGGCACCCGGGCGGAAGGACTCGGCGATCGTTCGGCCTTCCAGTTGCGGGTGGCCCGCCACGTCGACGACGGCGAAGAGCAGCACCCGGCGTTCCACCGCTATGGCACCCAGGATCTGCCGGCCCATCATCGCCCCGGCGAAGGCGGGCGCGGCCAGATGGGTGACGCTGCGGCTGCGCGTGAGGGCTTCCGGGTGGGCGACGCGCAGGGTGCGGTAGACGGCCGTCGCGAAGTCGTCCTCGTACAGGCGCATGACGACCCGGAGATCGGGCTTCACCCCGCGGGCGTACAGGGCGGCTTCGAGGTTGGTGGTGTCCGAGCTGGTGAGGGCGAGCAGCGCGTGCGCGCGATGGACGCGGGCTCCCTCAAGTACGCCTTCGTCGGTCACGTCGCCGACGACCACGGGCACCCGCAGGCGGCGGGCCAGTGCCACTCCCCGGGCCTGTGGGTCCGATTCCACGCACACCACCGGGATGTCCAGTTCCCGCAGCCGCGCCAGCACCCGGGCGCCGATCTTGCCGAGCCCCAGCAGCACCACGTGCCCGGACAGCCCGCGGGGCGGCCGGCGCAGCACGGTGGCGGTGCGGAACGCCCCCAGCCCTTCGAGCGCGGCGGCCACCAGCACCGGCAGGAGGAGCAGGCCGACGAATCCGGCCAGGATCTGCAGCACCTGCCGCTGGGTGGGGGCCCCGACCGCCGGATCGTTGATCGCGAAGATGTCCAGCAGGGTGACGTACGCGGCGTGCAGGGGGTGGTCGCCGGTGGTCAGCCAGGACGCCACGGCCAGTGCGGTGACGGCCGCCACGACGCCGCCCAGCGACCAGCGCAGTCTCCGGGAGAACAGCGAGGCCACCGGCAGCGACGCCGTTCCGAGCCGTGGCGCCGCCGACGCCGGGCCCGCGTGGGCCACCGCTTCCAGCGCCACGGTGCCGCGTCCCGTGGCGGCCGCCACCGCGCGGTCGTCGGGCAGGAGTTGGAGGCCGCGTTCGCCGCCGAGTACAGAGCTCTCGCTGCCGGCCGGGTCGGTGGACGTCGCGGACAGCAGCGCGAGGGTGCACAGGCCGGGATCGGCGGTCTCGCCCCTGCCGGGTGGCATCCGCTCGACCGCCCGCAGCAGCAGGCCGTCCGCCTGGACCACCTTGCTCGTTCCCGCGACGGCGCTCGCGGCCAGTGCGGGGGCGGCCGTGTCGGCGTCGGACAGCACGGTCGTGGCGGAGTCCCGCTCACGTGGATCGAGCCCCGGTTCGGCGACGATGGCCGCCTGGTCCAGGAGGTCCTCCAAGTGCTGGCCGAGCTTGCGGTTGTAGAGCCGGATCACCAGCCGCAGCCTCGGATTGAGCCGCCGGGCCACCAGGGCGGCCCGTACGTTCCTGTCGTCGTCCTCGTAGACGAGCGCCAGCGCGGCGGCGCCGGCCACCCCCGCGGCGGACAGCACCTCCTCGTCCGGCTCCGCCGCCTCCACGACCTGCGGCCCCTCCGCGAGCGGCTCCCCCGCCACCGCGCGCAGCGCCCTGGCCGACGGGACGCGCCCCCACCGCCCCCGCCGGGCGGTCCGGCCCACCGCGAGCGGTGGCTCGCTCGCGGGCGGCACCACCAGCGTCACCCGTTCCCCGTACGCCTCGCCGAGTTCGGCTGCCAGCCTGCGGGCGAGCCCGTCGTCACCGCACACCACCATCCGGCCCTCGGCGCCCGGGACTTGAAGAACCTGCTGCGGAATCTGCACCGGCTCAGAATGCCTTGCGCTCCCGGCGCCGGTGTGGTCGGCCCCGCGGCGGGCCCGCCGGATCGGCGCCGTCGCCCGCGGCGGGAGGCTCAGCCCCTCGGCGGCCCCGCGGCACGCAGGTCGGCGAGGAGTTCCGCCCGGCCCTCCAGGACACCGGAGAGGATGCCGCGGGCGACCCGCAGGAGCTCGGCGATCCCGGGGCTGGTGAGCGCGTAGTGGACGTGGGACCCCTCGCGGCGGCTGGTCACCAGGTTGGCCCCGCGCAGGACGGCCAGCTGCTGGGACAGGCTCGCGGCCTCCACCCCGGCCTCCGGCAGGATCTCGGCCACGGCGTGCTCGCGTTCGCCGAGGAGCTCCAGGACACGGATGCGGACCGGGTGGCCGAGGGTCTTGAAGAACTCCGCCTTGAGCTGGTAGAGCGGTGCGCTCACCTGGAACCACCTGCCTCGACTGCGCCGGACGCGACGTTTCGCACGCCCTCACGCCCTGCGACCTCCACAACTGCGGATCCGTGCAGCCCCCGGCGCCCCCGGCGCTAGCGAGCCTCAGGCCCACGCGGCGCGCAGTGCGTCGCCATGGGCGGCGAGCCAGGTGCGGAAGTCCTGGAGCGCCGGATTGAGGTCGCGGACGGCGGTGAGGTCTCGGGCCGCGGTGAAGCGGGCCTCGCAGTCGGCGTAGAACTGGAACATGTTCCCCGCTTCGTCGGCACCCGGAAAGCCGAGGGCCCGGTAGGCGTCCGCGGTGACCGGCTGGTACCGCACGGGCTCGCCGAGGGCCTCCGAGAGCGCCGACGCCATGTCGGCGACCTTGAGGTGCTCGCCGGCGATGCTGACGGTGGCGGCGATGAGGTCGGTGTCGCGTTTGAAGACGGCCAGGGCGGTCTTGCCGATGTCGTCCACCGCGATGCCGGAGAGCCTGCTGTCACCCATCGGGAGCACCAGCTCGAGGGCGCCGTCCTGCGCCCGCTGCGGGGCGAACATCCCGAGCAGGTTCTCCCAGTAGAACGTGGTGCGCAGGAAGGTCGTCGGTACGCCCGCTTCGGTGAAGTAGTGGTCGGCCTCCGCCTTGGCGTCGAAGTGCGGCACCTTGTAGTGCTCCTGGAGCGTGGGCATCCGTGGGTCCTCCAGCGGGATGCACTCGCGCGTGTCCTCCAGCGTGGACCAGATCGCGTGCTGGACGCCGGCGTGCGAAGCGGCCCGGGCGAGCGCCAGCGCCTGGGCCTGCTCCCGCTCGGCGGACATGTGCTCCCAGAAGTTGGTGACCAGGTAGGCGCCGTACGCGTGCTCGAAGGCCGGGGCCAGGCTCGCCTCGTCGTCCATGTCGGCCTCGATCACCTCCGCCCCGAGCCGTTCCAGCTCGCGGGCCTTCTCGGAACCCGCGTGGCGGGTCACCGCCCGGATCGCGAACTCGCTCTCCCGGTCCGCCAGGACCGCCCGCACCAGGCCACCGCCCTGCGAGCCGGTCGCACCGAACACCGTGATCGTCTTCTTCTCGCCCATGACCCTTTCTTCGCACACTCTCCGCGTCCGGATCGTCACGCCACGCGGATCCGGGGGCGTGACCCCGTCACGCCGGGCGTGGCGAATCGTTTCTCTGGCTGCCGCAGACACACCCCCCGCGTCCCCCGCGTCCCCCGAGGGGTACGCGGCCCGGGGCCCGGGCAATCCGTCGCCCCCGGGCCGCCGGTCACGACGTGGCCGCCCGGACGGCCGCGGCCACGCGCTCGCCGTGGGGGCAGCTCACGGTGATCCGGGCGAAGGGGGCAGGCGGCCACAGGTCGACGAGGACCACGTCCGGATGCGTGCGCCGGATCGCCACGAAGTCCTCGCCCGTGGCGTGCCGCCACCTCCCCAGGCACAGCGCACCGGGGATGAGCGTGCCCCGCGTCCGTACGCCGCGCAGGGCGCGCCACCAGTCCCGCGTGACCTCCACGTGCGTCAGGCTCGCCAGTGGGACGCGTACGTCACCGCGGCGGGCCGCCGGCCTCTCCCACCACGCCAGGCGGACCACCAGGTCGTCACCGTCGACGCACAGCCGTGCCATGTCACACCCCTTGCAGCCGAGGATCCGGTCCACCTATCCGGAGTATGCCCATCCGCGCGGATACGGGCGCGCCTTCCGGGCCCCGGAAAATGCCATGCCCTCGGCCGGACCGCTCACTACACTCGCCGTACGCGCCGCCGGTCAGAGCGGCGTCGTACGCCTCATGCCGAGTGAAGAGAAGGGGAGCCGGGCCATGTGCATCCACAGCACCGCAGCCGCCGTCGCTCCCCCGTCCCGGTACGACGTGATCCCGGTGTCTCACGGCGCGCGGTGCCGGCTGCGCGGCCGGCACCGTATGCCCGCGACGCACTGTTAAATCCCCTGTTCCCCCGTTCCCCGTTTCCTTGCTCCCCCTGCTCCCCGTCTCCCTTTGCGCCGTCTTTCCGGACCTTGTTCCGGCGGGCGGCGGCGCAGCCGCGCGGGAAGCGGCGGGGGGCGAAGGGACCGAACGGAACGGAACGGGACCGCGTCCGGGAATCGCGCTGCCCTCTTCCTCATCTTCGAAATGATTCGAAAGGCCTCGGGCCATGCGCATCGACCGGCAACCTCTCGCCACGACTTCCCCCGCCACCACCACCGTCCGCAACCTGGGCATCCTCGCCCACGTCGACGCCGGCAAGACGACGATCACCGAACGCATCCTGTTCGCGACCGGCGCGATCCACAAGCGGGGCGAGGTGCACGACGGGACGACCGTCACCGACTTCGACGCCCAGGAACGCGACCGCGGCATCACCATCTTCGCCGCGGCCGTCAGCTGCACCTGGGACGGACATCGCGTCAACCTGATCGACACCCCGGGCCACGTCGACTTCTCCGACGAGGTCGAGCGGTCCCTGCGGGTGCTGGACGGGGCCGTCGCGGTGTTCGACGCCGTCGCCGGAGTCGAGCCGCAGAGCGAGTCGGTGTGGCGGCAGGCCGACCGGCACGGTGTGCCGCGGATCGCGTTCGTCAACAAGCTGGACCGGGCGGGCGCGGACCTCGACACGGCCGTCGACTCGATCCGGGAGCGGCTGGGCGCGGTTCCCCTGGTGGTCCAGCTGCCCATCGGGAAGGAGGACGCCTTCACCGGCGTCGTCGACCTGCTGGCCATGCGCTCGCTGCTCTGGCGCTCCGGCCACGACTCGTACGAGACGGGGCCGGTGCCCGAGCCGCTGCGCGAGGAGGCGGAGCGGCGGCGCCGGCTCCTGGAGGAGACGGTGGCCGAGCTCCACGCGGACGCCCTGGAGGAGTTCTGCGCGACGTCCGCACTGACCGGGCGGACCTTGGCCCGCGCCCTGCGGGAGCTGACGCTCCGTGGGGACGGCGTGGTGGTGCTGTGCGGCTCGGCGTACCGCAACCGCGGTGTCGAGCCGCTGCTGGACGGGGTCCTGGCGTACCTGCCGTCGCCCGCGGACATGCCGCCGGTGCGCGGCACGGCCGACGGCGCGGAGCAGGAACGCGCGCCCGATCCGGCGGAGCCGTTCGCGGCCCTCGCCTTCAAGGTGACGGCGACACCGACCGGGCGGCTCACCTACCTGCGCGTCTACGCGGGCACGCTCCGCAAGGGAGAGTCCGTACTGGACTCCGGTACGGGCCGTACGGAGCGGGTCGGCCGGATCCTGCGGGTGCAGGCCGACCGGCACGAGGAGCGGGAGGAGGCGGTCGCCGGCGACATCGTCGCGGTGATCGGGCTGAAGGCCGCCCGGGCGGGCACGACCCTGTGCGCGCCGGGCGCGCCCGTGGTCCTCGAACCGCCCACGGTGGCCGATCCGGTGGTCTCGGTCGCGGTCGAGGCCGGCCGCACCGGCGACACCGGACGCCTCGCGTCCGCGCTGGCCCGGCTCGCCGAGGAGGATCCCTCGCTCGTGGTGCGGTCCGACCCGGAAACCGGGCAGACCGTGCTGTCGGGGATGGGCGAACTCCACCTGGAGGTCGCGGTGGAGAAGATCCGCAGCGGCCACGGGGTGGAGGTCGTCGTCGGGCGGCCGCAGGTCTCCTACCGGGAGACCGTCGTGCGCGGGGTGACCGGGCTGGTCTACCGGCATGTCAAACAGGACGGGGGCGCGGGCCAGTTCGCGCACGTCGTCATCGACGTCGAGCCGCTGGAGGGGGTGGGCTTCGAGTTCCGGTCGGCGGTCGTCGGCGGCCGCGTGCCGCAGGAGTACGCGCGCGCCGTGGAGGCGGGCTGCCGGGACGCCCTCGCGGAGGGCCCCCTCGGGGGCTTCCCGGTGACGGGACTCCGCGTCACGCTCACCGACGGGGCGACCCACTCCAAGGACTCCTCGGAGATCGCGTTCCGGGCGGCGGGCCGGTTCGCGCTGCGCGAGGCGCTGCGCGTGAGCACGGTGGAGCTGCTGGAGCCGGTCGTGGACGTCACGGTGACCGTCCCGCAGGACGGTGTGGGCGGAGTCCTCGGTGACCTCGCGGCCCGTCGCGGCCGGGTCAGCGGATCCACGTCCGCGTCCGGTACCGCGGTGATCACCGCGGCCGTGCCGCTGGCCGAGCTGTTCGGCTACGCGTCCCGGCTGCGCGGCCGCACCCAGGGCCGGGGAGCCTTCACCGCCCGCCCGGCCGGCCTGGCGCCGGTCCCGGCCCCGGTCGCGGCGGCCCTGCTGACCCGGTAGCCGCCGGACGGGCCCGCCCCGCCCCCACCGCGGGGGCGGGGCGGTCCGGGGCCTCGAACGGCCCCGGGCCCGGTGCTCTGACCCGGTGGACCTGCCGGTCACGGCACCGGGCCCTGCCGTCAAGGCCCGCCCGGCCCGCGACGCTCCCCCAGCCACCGCTGGGAGGTACCCCCAGCCACGGCACCTCGCCGCGGGCCTCGCCGACGCTGCTTCGACGACAGGATCTAGGCTGCACCCCTGGTGGTATCCGCAGACAGGCAAGGTGCACATGTTCGAGTCGCCGCAGGACAATCCGTACCCCGACAGCCACGTCCTCGGCGAGGGTCCCGATCCGCACCCGCTGCTGCGGCCCGTGCTGCCCCTGCTGGGGCGCTGGCACGGCCGCGGCCGCGGTGAGTACCCGACCCTGGAGCAGGACTTCCGGTACGAGCAGGAGATCACCTTCAGCCACGACGGCCGCCCCTTCCTGCGCTACGAGGCACGCGCGTGGCTGATCGACGGTTCCGGGGCCCCGGTCCGCCCGGCCGGGCGCGAGGCCGGGTGGTGGCGGGTGACACCCGACGCGTCCCTGGAAGTCGTACTCGCCCACCCCACCGGCATCGTCGAGACGTACGTGGGGCGGGTGTCCGCCACGGAGATCGAGATCGAGACCAAGGAAGTGGCGCTGACACCGCTGGCCAAGGAGGTCACCGCGACGCGCCGCCACTACGCCCTTCAGGGCGAGGAGATGACGGTCACTCACGACATGGCGGCCGTGGGCCGGCCCCTCCAGCACCACCTGACGGCCCACCTGCGCCGACGCCCGTCCTCACCCTGACACCACCCGGATGCCCGGCACGGTCCGAGCGGTGGGCGTCTCCCCCGTCTCGCATAGTCGTGACATCGGAGAGGGAGGGTCCATGGGATTCGTGGGACGACGGGCCGCGATGACGGCGCTGCTGGCCGCCGGGCTCGCACCGGGTTCCGGCGCGCAGGCGGCGCCACGGCGCACGGAACGGACTCCCGGCGCGCCTCCCGGGGCCCCTCCCGGGGCCCCTCCCGGGGCCCCTCCCGGGGCCCCTCCCCGCGCGGCAGCGGCAGCGGCGGGGGCGGGCCCGCGGCCGCCGACGACGCTGCTCGGCGGCGAGATCCGCCGGTTGCCCACGTCCCGCAGGGTCGTGGCCCTCACCTTCAACGCCGCGTGGGACACAAGCGGGATCGACACCGTCCTGGGCGAACTGCGGCGCCGGAAGGTGCCCGCCACCTTCTTTCCGACCGGCCGGTTCGCCGATGACCACCCCACGGCGGTGCGCGCCATGGCGGCGGCGCACGGCCTGGGCAACCACTCGTACAGCCACCCCCACTTCGCCGACCTGAGCACCGCGGACCGGGCGGACGAGGTGCACCGCGCCGACGCCGCGATCCGTACGGCCTCCGGGGCCGAGCCCCTGCCCTTCTTCCGCTTCCCCTACAGCGCGACCACCGAGGATTCCGTGGCAGACGTCAACGGCCTCGGCTACGCGGCGATCGAGTTCACCGCGGACACCAAGGGGTATCTGGGCCCGGCGGGCGGCATGACGGTGGACGAGGCGGTGGAGCGGGCCGTGGACGCCCTCTCCCCCGGCGCGATCATCCAGATGCACGTGGGCAGCACCGGCGACGGCGTCGTCATCGACGCCCAGGCCCTCCCCCGGATCATCGACGCGGCCCGGGGCGACGACTACGAGATCATCGACCTCCGCCGGTTCCTCACGGAGGCGGCCACCGCCTCCTGACGGCGAACGGTCCCTCGGTCAGCGGTCATTCACCGCCGCCGCGCCGCGTACGGCCCGGCTTCCCACCGCGATGGCGAGGGCGAGGGCGAGGGCGATCAGAGCCGCCGCGACCCCGAACGTGATCCGCATCCCCGTGGCAACGGCCTCCGGGCGACCCGTCGCCACGTCGGTGGTGGCCGAGGCGAACGCGAACACGGCTCCCATGACCGAGGCGCCGGTGATCAGTCCGAGGTTGCGCGACAGGTTGAGCATGCCGGAGACGAGGCCCCTGCGGTCCGGGCGCACGTCCGCCATGACGGCCGTGTTGTTGGCCGTCTGGAACACCGCGTAGCCGGCGGTGACGACCGCGAGGGGGGCTACGTAGCCGAGGACACCGAGCGTCGCCGGGATCACCGACAGCAGCAGGCAACCGGCCGCCATGGCGGTGAGCCCGGCGAGGGTCATGCGCGCCGCGCCGAACCGGTCCGCGATGCGACCGGCCGGTACGCCGGTCAGCGCCGCCACCAGCGGGCCGGCCGACAGGACGAGTCCGGTCATGGCCTCGCCGAGCCCCAGCGTGCGGGAGAGGTAGAAGGGCCCGACCACCAGCGTGGCCATCATCACCGTCGAGACGAGCCCGCTCGTGGCGAGGCTCGCGCCCAGGGCCGGCTCACGGAAGACCTCCGGCCGGATCAGCGGTGATGCGGCTCGCGTCTCGGCGCGCACGAAGAGAGCCGCTCCCAGCACCGCGGCCAGCAACAGAGCCGTGTTGAGGGGACCGAAACCGCCGCGCCCCAGGGTCATGGCGAGCGCGTAGGCCGCGAGCGTCAGGGCGAGCAGCAGTGTGCCCACGTGGTCGAAGCCGGCCCGGTCCTTCTCCGTATCCCGCCGGTCGGCGGGCAGGTGGCGGTGGGCGAGGAGCAGGGTCAGGATGCCGAGCGGCGCGTTGACGAGGAACATCGCCCGCCAGCCGGGTCCGGAGATCAGGGCGCCGCCGAGCGAGGGGCCGAGGGCGGTACCGATCGCGGACATCGTCCCGAGCAGCCCCATGGCGCTGCCGGTCCTCGCTTTCGGCACCGTCTCGCCGACGAACGCCATGGTGAGGGCCATCATGACGGCCGCTCCGAGGCCCTGCGCCGCGCGGGCGGCGATGAGCCACCAGAGCGTGGGCGCGAGGCCGCACAGCACCGAGGCGGCCGTGAACAGCGATGTCCCGGCCAGCAGCAGCCGCCGGCGGCCGACGATGTCGCCGAGGCGTCCGACGCTGACGATGAGGGTGGTGATGGCGAGGAGGTAGGCGAGGACGATCCACTGGACCTGCTGGAAGGAGGCGGCGAACGCCTGCGCCAGCGTCGGCAGGCCGACGCCCGCGATGCTGGTGCCGAGCGAGGACAGCAGCATGGACAGCGAGAGCGCGGCGAGCGCCCCTCGAACGGCAGGCGTCCTCTGGTCGCTTGCGGCTGCGGTGTTCTCCTTCAGTGCGCTGCCGGGGTGGTCGGTGCTGTGGCGGCCGTGGCCGCGATCGCTGTAGGGGCTCATGCGCCGGAGGCTGCGCCCGCCGGGCGGTGACGGCAAACTTTGTTGCCGGTTCCGGGACGGCGGAGTGGAATGCCCCCATGGACACACCACCGCCGTACCAGGCGGTCCTCGATGACGTCGCTCCCCGGCTCAAGCGGCTGCGCGCCCAGCGCGGGCTCACCCTGGCCGCGCTCTCCGAGGTGACCGGCATCTCCAAGAGCACCCTTTCCCGCCTGGAGTCCGGTCAGCGCCGCCCGAGCCTGGAACTGCTGCTGCCGCTCGCCGGTGCCTACCACGTACCCCTGGACGACCTCGTGGGCGCCCCCGAGGTCGGGGATCCCCGGGTCAGGCTGAAGCCCGGCACCCTGCCGAGGGGCGGTACGTTCCTCCCCCTCACCCGCAGCACGGGCCCCCTGCAGGCGTTCAAGATGATCATCAATGACCGGGGCGGCGAGCCGGAACTCCGCGCGCACGAGGGCTACGAGTGGCTGTACGTGCTGGACGGCCGGCTGCGCATCGTCCTCGCCGAGCACGACCTGGTCCTCGGCCCGGGTGAGGCCGCCGAGTTCGACACCCGGGTGCCCCACTGGTTCAGCTCCGCGGACGGGCGGCCGGTCGAGATCCTCAGCCTCTTCGGGAGACAGGGCGAGCGCATGCACGTCCGCGCCAAGCCGCGCGCCTGACGCCGTGGCACGCCGACCGGCCCGATCCGCGCACCCTCCGTGTCATCCGCCGTGTCAAACTCCGTGTCATCCTCGGTCTGCGGCCTCCGGGGCCGCGTCCGACCGCCCCCCGGCGCGTTTGGCGACCACCGCGGCGGCGGCGACCGCGCTGGCCGCGAAGGCCAGCAGGACCGTCCACCGCTGGTCGAAGTAGTGTCCGGTGGCGTGGTCGATCGAGTAGCGGCCGGGTCCGGCGAGGCCGACGGCGGCCGCGGTGAACCCGAGGAACGCGGGGTACTCGAACCCGCCGCCCTGGTTGAAGAACCCGGCCGGCGCGTGCACGGACACGGCGCCCGCCATGGCTCCCGCCGCCGCGGCGCCCGCGGCCGGCGTGGCCAGCCCCAGGATCAGCAGCGCCCCGCCGCCGGCCTCGCCCAGACCGGCCGCGATCGCGCTCTCCCGCCCGGGCTTGAAACCCATGTGCTCCATCGCGGCCGCCGTTCCCTCCAGGCCCGCGCCGCCGAACCACCCGAAGAGCTTCTGCGTGCCGTGTGCGATCAGCACCGCGCCCGTACCGGCCCGCAGCGCCAGCAGGGCGAGGTCACGTCGGTTGATGCGGCTCATCGGGGTCTCCTCGCGAGTGGGGTGGCTGCGCGCACGGCGATACGCACCATCCGTATCCGCTCCGGGCGCCGCCGCCCCCGCATTGGCCCGCAGATCCTCCGTACGGGCCTACGGGCCCGCCTACCATGTGCGCATGAGCGCAAGCACGCACCTGGCAGGTGCAGACGGCTCGCAGGAGCGGGACCAGGGCGAGCGCCTGGCGGTCGCCGTGTCCGTCCTCGCGCTGCTCGCGGACGCCACCCGCCTGGCGCTGCTGGACGAGCTCGGGCGCGGCGAGGCCGATGTCAGCACGCTCACCGAGGCCTGCGGGGCCGCCCGGCCCTCCGTCAGCCAGCACCTCGCCAAGCTCCGCCTCGCCGGGCTCGTCACCAGCCGCAAGGACGGCCGCCGCGTGGTCTACGCGCTGCGCCACGGGCACCTGCGGCGTCTGGTGGACGAGGCCCTGAGCGTCGCCGACCACGAGCTGCGCTCCCTTCCGCCGCACGACTGACCGCACGCCCGGCCGCGCCCGCTCCCCGCTCCCCGGTATGGAACATGTGCTCAGGTGCGCACATGTTGGCTATGGTGGGAGCCGGGGGTCTCCCCACGCCGACCCGACCGGGACGGGAACGATGCTGTCCGTACTGCGCAACCGCACCTACCGGCGCCTGTTCACCGCTCAGGCCGTCGCCCTGGTCGGCACCGGCCTGGCGACCGTCGCGCTCAGCCTGCTCGCGTACGACATCGCCGGGAACGACGCCTCGGCGGTGCTCGGCACGGCCTTGGCGATCAAGATGACCGCCTACGTCGCCATCGCCCCGTTCGTCGGCGCGGTCGCCGACCGGATCCCCCGCCGCACCCTGATGGCGACGGCGGACCTGCTCCGCGCCGCGGTCGCCGCGGCGCTGCCGTTCGTCACCGAGGTCTGGGAGGTCTACCTCCTGATCTTCCTGCTCCAGGCAGCCTCGGCGACCTTCACGCCCGTCTTCCAGGCCACTGTTCCCGAGGTGCTGCCCGCCGAGCGCGACTACACCCGGGCCCTGTCCATGTCGCGGCTCGCCTATGACCTGGAGAGCCTGTTCAGCCCGGCTCTGGCCGCGGCCCTGCTGACCCTGGTCTCCTACGACTGGCTCTTCGCCGGGACCACCGCCGGCTTCGCCGCCTCCGCCGCGCTGGTCCTGGCCACGGTGCTGCCGCGGCCGGTGCCCGTCGAGCGCACCGCGGGCGCCTGCGCCAAGGCGGCCTTCGGCGTCCGCCTGTTCCGCGCGACGCCCCGCCTGCGGGCCCTGCTCGCACTCGACCTCGCGGTGGCGGCCGCCGGAGCCATCGTCTTCGTCGACACGGTCGTCCTGGTACGGGACCACTTCGGCCGGCCGGCGGGCGCCGTCTCCCTCGCCCTCGGCGCCTACGGCGCGGGATCCCTGGTGACCGCTCTGCTGCTGCCGCGCCTGCTGCGCCGCGTCCCCGACCGCGCGCTGATGCTCCCGGCCGCCTTCGCCCTCCCGGTGGTCCTGGCGGCCGTTGCCGTGCTCACCTCGACGTCACCGGGCACCTGGTCGTGGACCGCGGTCCTGCTGCTCTGGGCGTCGATAGGCGCCGCCTGTTCCGCCGTACTGACCCCCGGCGGCCGCGTGATCCGCCGCTCCACGGCCGATGCGGACCTGCCCGCCGCGTTCGCCGCGCAGTTCTCCCTCTCCCACAGCTGCTGGCTGCTGACGTACCCCCTGGCCGGCTGGCTGGCCGCCGGGGCCGGGCTCGCGGTGACCGCACTGACCCTCGGCGCCGTCTCCCTGACCGCCGCCGCGGCCGCCGCCGCCCTGTGGCCCGCCCGTGACCCGTCCCGGCTCGAACACGTCCACCCCGACCTGCCTCCCGACCACCCCCACCTCGCCGGCGCCCGCCCCGCGGCGGGCGGCTGGCGGCACGGCCACCACTACGTCATCGACCGGTACCACCACCAGTGGCCCTCCAGCGGTCTCACAGCGGTTTCGCGCGGGCGATGACCAGGGCGACGTCGTCGTGGTCGTCCGGCCGGCGCAGCGTGTCCAGGAGCCTGTCGCAGGTCTCCTCCAGCGGCCGGCTGGTGTCGGCGAGCAGGTCCAGGAGGAGGTCGAGCCGCTCGTCGATGGGCTGGTCCCGGGTCTCGACCAGACCGTCGGTGTACAGGACCAGCTGGTCGCCGGGCTGCATCCGCACGGTGGTGGCCTCGAACGGGATGCCGCCCACGCCCAGCGGTGTCCCGGTGGGCAGTTCGAGCAGCCGCGGGGCCCGGCCGGAGCGGATGAGGACCGGGGGCAGGTGTCCGGCGACGGCGATGCGGCACTCCGCGCGGTGGGGGTCGTAGACGGCGTAGACGCACGTGGCGATGGTCTCCTCGAGGGCGCTGGTGGTGCGGTCCAGCTGCTCGAGTACGCGGGTGGGTTCAAGGGCCAGTTCCGCGAGGGTCCGGGTGGCGGTGCGCAGCTGTCCCATGCCCGCGGCGGCGTTGATCCCGCTGCCCATGACGTCGCCGACGACGAGGACGGTGGTGTCGTCCGGCTGGGAGATGGCGTCGAACCAGTCACCGCCGATCTCGCTGGTGGCCGCGGCCGGCCGGTAGCGGTAGGCGACCTCCAGGCCGGGTGTGGGCGGCGGGTGGTGCGGGAGGAGGTGGTGCTGGAGGGCGAGGGCGGTGTGGTGCGCGTTGCGGTACCAGCGGGCGTTGTCGATGCACACGGCGGCACGGGCGGCCAGTTCACCCGCCAGGATGATGTCGTCGTCGTTGAACGGCAGCGGGTTGCGGGTGCGTTTGAGGTCGAGGGCCCCGAGGACCTCGCCGCGGGCGATGAGCGGCACGGCCAGGTAGGAGCGCAGGCCGGCCCGGGTCAGCAGCGCGGCCGCGTCGTCGTCGCGGGCGATGCGCGAGATGTCCTGTGCGTGCACGTGGGCGACCAGTACCGGGTGCCCGGTCGTCACGGACCGGGTGACCAGGCGGTCCGCCGCGTACCGGGCGATGTCGCCCGGGGGGTCCGCGGCGCGTACCGCTTCGCTGGGAAAGGCGGCCGCCACGGCCAGGGCCCGGAACACGGCCGGTTCGTGGGCGGAGGACTTCAGGCTGGGCCGGCCTTCGAGGACGGAGTCGAGGATGTCGACCGCGGCGATGTCGGCGAGCTCGGGCACGACGACGTCGGCGAGCTCGCGGGCGGTCTGGTCCAGGTCGAGGGTGGTGCCGATACGGACCGTGGCGTCCGCGATCAGCGCGAGGCGGCGGCGGCTGCGGGCGATCTCCTTGGCCGCCTGGTGACTCTGGGTGACGTCCACCACGGAGGTCGCCAGTCCCAGGACCCGACCGGAGGAGTCCTCCAGCCGGTAGTACGAGACCGACCAGGCGTGTTCATGATGCTGATCGCCCTGGGTGTGCCCGGCGGTGAACTGTTCGACCAGCGGCGTACCCGTGGCCAGGACCTGGCGCATCGCCGCCTCGACGGCTCCCGCGTCGTCGAGGAAGGACAGGGCCTCGTGGACGGCCCGTCCGATGTGCTCGGAGGCGGGGAGCCCGTTGATGCGCTCCAGCGACGGATTGACCAGGACGTAGCGCAGGTCGGTGTCCAGGACCGCCAGGCCGATCGGGGACTGGGCCACCAGACGGGCGGAGAGGGCCAGGTCCCGCTCCAGCTGCCGCAGCCGTGTGCGGTCCGTGGCGATCCCGAGGGCGTACAGGTCTCCGCGCTCGTCGAGCAGGCGCATGTTGCGGAACTCGACCAGGCGCGTGCTCCCGTCCTTGTGCCGTACGGGGAACGCTCCGGCCCAGTCCCCCGCGCCGCCCATGACCCGCGCGAACAGTTCCACGACCAGGTCCACGTGGTCCTCGGCGGCCAGCAGGCGGGCGGCGGGCCGGCCGAGGGCCTCCTTGGCCGTCCACCCGAACAGCTGCTCGGCCTGCGGGCTCCACAGGGCGACCCGCCCCTCCGCGTCGAGGACGACCGCCGCGACGTTCAGGACGTCGAGCAGCCCGCTCGGCGGGGAGACCCCGGCCTCGGCGCGCCGTGCGCCGCCCGTCGCGAAGGCATCGGTCGCATCCATCAACGGCGCTCCCTTCCCGGCTGGCTTTCATCGTCCCCCCAAATCGGCCCCGCAGCGTCCGGACGGGCGCCGCGGGCGGGGAAGGCGTGGGCCGTACGGCCTACAGCACCGGCAGGACCCGGTCCGGGGTGAGGGGCAGGTCGCGCAGGCGCTTCCCGGTGGCGTGGCACACGGCGTTGCCGATCGCGGCCGCCGTGCCGACGATGCCGATCTCGCCGATGCCTTTGCTCCCCATCGGGTTGAGGTGTTCGTCGTGCTCGTCGATCCAGTGCACCTCGATGTCGGGCACGTCGGCGTGGACCGGCACGTGGTAGGCCGCGAGGTCGCCCTCGGTGAAGCCGCCGAGGAGGGGGTCGGCCGTGCTGCGTTCCGTCAGCGCCATCCCGATGCCCATGACCATCCCGCCGGTGAACTGCGAGCGCGCCGTGACCGGGTTCAGGATGTGACCGGCGGCGAAGACACCGAGCAGACGGCGTACGCGCACCTCCCCGGTGACCGTGTCGACCCGGACGTCGGCGAAGTGGGCACCGAACGCGTGGCGGGCGTACGGGGACCCCTCCCGGACGGCCTGCGTCGTGTCGGCCGTCGCCGACAGCCCCTCGGCGGGCACGGGGTGCCGCAGTCCTGCCAGGCGGGCGGCCAGCGCGGTGCAGGCCTGGTGCACCGCCCACCCCCAGGAGGCCGTTCCGGCGGATCCGCCGGCGAGTGCGGCCCGCGGCAGGTCGGTGCTGCCGATGGCCACCGTCACGGAGTCCAGCGGGACGGCGAGGGCGTCGGCCGCCACCTGGGCGAGGACGGTACGGGCGCCCGTCCCGATGTCGGTGGCGTTGATCTCGACGAGGTGGCTCCCGTCGGGCCGGGCGTGGGCCCGGGCGGTCGAGGGCGCGATGAACACGGGATACGTGGCGGCTGCCACCCCGGTGCCCCGGAGGTACGGTCCTTCCCGGTGCGGCGTACGCGATGCGGCCCAGCCGAAGCGGTCCGCGCCCTCCCGGAGGCACTCCACGAGGTGACGGCTGCTGAAGGGCCGGCCGGTGTCGGGTTCACGCGCGGGCTCGTTGCGGACGCGCAGCTCGACGGGGTCGACTCCCAGCGCTTCGGCCAGCTCGTCCATGGCCGACTCCAGGGCGTACATGCCGGGTGCCTCCCCCGGGGCGCGCATCCAGGACGGTGTGGGGACGTCCAGGGCGACGGCCCGGTGGAGGGTGCGGCTGTCGGGTACGGCGTACATGACGCGGGCGGGGACGGCCGCCTGCTCCACGAACTCCCGGACCCGGGAGGTGTACGTGGTGACCTCGTGGGTCAGCGCGGTGAGGGTGCCGTCCGGGCGGGCACCCAGGCTGATCTCGTGGAGGGTCTGCGCGCGGTGCCCGACCGCGGCGGCCAGGTGGCGCCGGGGCAGGGCGAGTTCGACGGGGCGTCCGACGTGACGGGCGGCCATGGCGGCCAGCACCACGTGGGGGCGCGGGGTGCCCTTGGAACCGAAGCCTCCGCCGACGTGCTCGCTGACGACCGTGACGTCCTCCTCGGGCAGCCCGAACAGGGGGGCCAGCGCCGTCCGAACCGCCCCCGCGCCCTGGCTGGAGTCGTGGACGGTCAGGTGCTCGCGGCCGCCCACCGCGTCCCACCGGGCGGTGGCGGCGTGCGGTTCCATGGGGTGGTTGTGCAGGGGCGGCACGGTGTAGACGCAGTCGACCCGTACGGGTGCGGCGGCGAGGGCCGCGTCCGGGTCCCCCCGTTCCCGCAGGCCGGGGTACCCGCCGTTGACCTCCTCGGGCAGGTAGGCGTCGGGGTGGTCGGTGCGCAGGCCGACGTCGTGCTCCTCGGTCGCGTAGGTGATCCGTACCGCTTCGGCGGCGGCCCTCGCCGCTTCGGGGGTCTCGGCGACGGCCAGGGCCACGTACCAGCCGCGGTGCGGGACCGCGGTGTTCTGGAGCACCTGGAGGGTGGGGTCGTCCGAGGGGCCGAGCCGGGGCGCGTCGTACGGGGTGAGGACGCCCAGTACGCCCGGGAGCGCCAGGCCGGGGCCGGTGTCCACGGCGGTGACGCGGCCGCGGGGCACGGTGGCGGGCACGGGCCAGGCGTAGGCGCGGCCGGGCGGGTGGCGGTCGGTGGCGTAGCGCGCGGCGCCCGTGACCTTCTGGTGCCCCTCGCGCCGCGGGACGGGGGAACCGAGGGCGGGGGCGTCGCGGTCGGGACGGTCGGGGCACATTCCTGCTCCTACGGGGTGCGGGGGCGTCCGTCCTGCGCCCGCCGGGCGAGCGTGGCGAGTGCGTCGCACGCGAGGTTGCGGGCGAGCGCGATCTTGTGGGCGTTGTCGCGCAGGGGCCGCGCCCGGGCCAGCTCCGCGTCGACGGCCTCCCGGACGGCGTCGGCGGTCGGCTCGGCGCCGGTCAGCCGTTCCTCGGCCGTGGCGGCGCGCCAGGGGCGGTGGGCCAGGCCCCCGAAGGCGAGGGCGACGCGCCGCACGCGACGGGCGGCGGGGTCGAGGTCGAGCACGACGGCCACCGAGGCCAGCGCGAAGGCGTAGGAGGCCCGCTCGCGGGCCTTGCGGTAGAGGGAGACGGCGCCGGGGGCGGGGGCGGGCAGGAGGACGGCGGTGACGATCTCCCCGTCCGCGATGACCGTGTCCTGCTCCGGCCGCTCGCCGGGGAGCCGGTGGAAGTCGGCGGCGGGCACGGTACGGGTGCCCGCCCGGCCGTACAGCTCGATGTCCGCGTCGAGGGCGGCGAGGGCCACGGCCATGTCCGAGGGGTGGGTGGCGACGCAGTGCGCGGAGTGCCCGAGTACGGCGTGATCGCGGTGGACCCCGTCGCGCGCGGCGCAGCCGGAGCCCGGGTCGCGTTTGTTGCAGGGCGCGGACACGTCCTGGAAGTAGGTGCACCGGGTGCGCTGCAGGAGGTTGCCCCCGGTGGTGGCGGCGTTGCGCAGCTGCGCCGACGCTCCGGCGAGCAGGGCCCGGGCGAGGGCCGGGTGGTGCGCGCGCACGAGGGGGTGGGCGGCCACGTCGCTGTTGCGCGCCATGGCACCGATTCGGAGCGTCCCCGCGGGCAGCCGCTCGATGCCGGCCAGCGGCAGCCCGGAGAGGTCGATGAGGGCGCCGGGGCTCTCGACTCCCAGTTTCATGAGGTCCACGAGGTTGGTGCCGCCGGCGAGATAGCGGGAGCCGGGCAGCCGGGCGTGGGCGGCCGTCGCCTCCTGGAGGCTGGTCGCGCGCACGTAGGCGAAGGGTTTCACTCGATCACGTCCAGCACGGCGTCGACGATGCGGGGGTAGGCGCCACAGCGGCAGAGGTTGCCGCTGAGGCGTTCCCTGATCTCCCGCGCGGTCAGCGTGACGGGACCGGCGGGCTCGGCGAAGGCCTCGTCGGGTGTGACGTGCGAGGGGTGGCCCGCGGCGGCTTCCGCGATCGCCGCGACGGCGGAGCAGAGCTGGCCCGGCGTGCAGAAACCGCACTGGAAGGCGTCCCGGTCGAGGAACGCCTGCTGGAGCGGATGCAGTGCCCCGGCGGTGCCCGCGGTCGAGGCGTCCGCGGCGAGCCCCTCCACCGTGGTGACGTGCGCGCCGTCCCGGGCCACCGCGAGCTGGAGGCAGCTGTTCAGCCGCCGCCCGTCGACGAGCACCGTGCAGGCCCCGCACTGTCCGTGGTCGCACCCCTTCTTCACGCCGGTCAGTCCGAGGTGGTCGCGCAGGGCGTCCAGCAGGGTGACCCGGTGGTCGAGCGGGAGGACGTGGTCCGTGCCGTTGACGCGGAGCGTGACGCGGGAGGCATGGGGATCCGTCGCACTCGCCACCGCCGGCTCCCTCCGTGTCCGTTACCCGTCGACCATGCCGTCGCGATGCCCGGTGGGCGGCGTGCCACGCGGGGCGTTGCCGAGCGCGGTGGGGATCTTCCACCGGTCGGCCCCGCCCGGACACCGCGGGACGGCCCTCAGCGCAGCCGGTCCAGGAGTTCGCGCTCGCGTGCGGCGCTCAGGCCGGCCCGGCGCGGCCGGTCCAGGCCCGCCTCCCGCTCCCAGCGCAGGGTGTCCGCCAGGAGCTCCGCGCGGGGGCGGTGGCGCAGGCCGGCCTCGAGCGCCGCGTCGCCGGCGCGGGCGCTGAAGCCGGCCCACTGCGGGTCGGTCATCCACATCGCGAGTGACTCCTCACCCATGAACTGGGCCACCTGCTGCCCGAGCAGCCAGTCGGTTCCCACCTCCACCACCGGCCCCGTGTGCCCGCCGATCTCGCGCGACAGTGCGACCCACTCCCCGAAGGGCATGACCGGGCCGACCGCGTCGTAGGTGCCGGTCGTCCCCTTCCGCGCGCAGTCGAGCAGCCAGGCCGCGAGGTCCCGTACGTCGACGGCCTGCGTCGGCACGTCCGGGGAGTCGGGTACCAGCAGCGGGGCCAGCGGCTCGCGGGCGGCGCGTCCGACCCAGTACCCGGTGCGGCCGCTGTGGTCGCCGGGTCCGCCGATCAGGCCGGCCCGCGCGATGAGCAGCCGGTCCCCCACCGCTGCCGTGGAGGCCTCCTCGCAGGCCACCTTGGCCTCGCCGTACCGGTCGCGGCCGGCTTCGTCCCGCTCTGTCGCGGGCAGCAGCGCGGCCGTCTCGTCCGCGCCCGGTTCCGCGTGCGAGGCGTACGCGCTGACCGACGACACGTACGCCCAGTGGCCCGCCCGCGCGCCGAGCGCGGCCAGCGCCCCTCGGACGAATCCGGGCTGCCAGGACACCTCGACCACGGCGTCCCAGTCCCGGCCCGCCACGCTCGCGTACGCCGCCGGGTCGCGCCGGTCGGCGGTGACCAGTGCCGCGCCCTCGGCGACGCCGCCGCTCTCCCCGCGGGCCAGGCAGGTCACCCGGTGCCCGCGTGCCAGTGCCTGCCGCGCGACCTCGCGGCCGAGCCATGCCGTCCCGCCCAGTATCAAGATCTCCATGGGGCCCACCCGAACACGGGCCGTGGGCCGACGCCCGCCTCTTCGCCGAGAGCGGAGAGCGGAGAGCGCGGGGCGCGGGGCGCGGGGCGCGGGGCTCAGAGCCGCGATCCTTCAACCGCGAAGCGCGTGAGCCGTCAGGCCGCCGAGGCCGAAGTGATCACCAGCGGCGGTCTGGCCCGCTCCGCCGACCAGCTGCGGCTGTTCACCAGTTCCGGGTCCGCGAGGGCGAGTGCCTCGTCCACGGTGGGACGTTGCTGGACGACGCCCCGGAAGCCGGTGTGCTCCAGCAGGGCGGGGACGACGGCGACCGGCCACGCGTGGTTGCGGACCTCCTGCCAGGATCCGTCCGTGCGCCGGAGCCGTACGGTGAGCGGCTCGCCCGGCCGGTACGCCCGGCCCGACTCGCCGATGCGCAGCGAGGCGTAGTCCCTTCCGCCGCAGTCGGGATCGGTGGCCAGCAGGACGAACGGGGCGCCGGGCCGCAGCAGGCGGCGGATCTCGGTGAAGACCGCGAGCACCGCCTCCTCCGTCGGCAGCGAGGCGAGCACGTGGTTGCACATCACCGCGTCGGCGCAGCCGTCCGGCAGGCCCGTCACCCGCCCGTTCTCGACGAGGTGGTACTCCGCCACCGCCGAGCCCGAACCGCGCGCCAGCGCGAGCATCTCGGGCGAGGTGTCCACTCCCAGCACGCGCACCCCGAGCCGCCGGGCCGCCCGGTCGGCCACTGTGCCCGGCCCGCATCCGTAGTCCACCAGGACCTGGCCGGCTCCGATCCGGCGGCTCAGGGCCCGGAAGACGAACGGATATCCGAGGAGCCAGTCCGTGGCCGCCTCCACGGCCGCGAAGGCCTGCGCACCCTCGCGACCGGACCAGGCGGCGCCCTCTCCGGCACCGGGTCGCCCGGCTTCCTGCGACGCGTCGCTCACGGCCCCACTATCGGCCCGCCACCGCCGCTTCTCCACCTGCCACGCCGCCGCCCGCGGCTACGCCTGCTCGCGCTCCGCCTCGGACACGAAGGGCTGCAGGAAGACTCCGATGAGCTGCTCCACCTCCGTGATCCGCTGCTCGTACACGTACAGCTGGTCCCGCAGCCCCGCCTTGGCCTGTTCGTCGAACCGGGACTCCTCGATGTTTCGCTGGACGATGCCGATGAGGTCCTGCAGTTGGGTGTGGAGCGCCGTGCTGATGCCGCCCCACACGGCCCGCAGATCGGCGGCACGGCTGTCCGCGTACTGGCGGGCGGTCGTGCCCGCCGAGTCCCTCACGTGGTCGGAGAACTCCTGGGCCGCACGGGACTGCAGCTTGCCGTCGGCGAAGAGGACCGCCGCGGAGGCCATGAGCGGTCCGACGGCCGCTCCGATGGCCGCCGCGATGCCGACCGGTGGCACGGCCAGCCCCAGGGTGATCAGGCCGGCCGCGGCCGCACCGCCCGCGACCGCCGCACCGGTGCCCGCGCCGATCGCCATGAGCGAGCTGGGACGGAACAACAGCGGCACGTCGTCCTGGTGGTACCGCCCGCCGCGGCCGTCGCCCTTCCCCGCCACGACCGCGAGCGTGTAGAGCAGGCGGTCCTGGTCCCGGACCGACTGCGCGCCGGTCAGCTCCGCACGGAGCTTGTCGAGCAGAGTCGCGTGCGCCTGGATCAGCGGTTCGAGCTGGCGCAGCAGATCCGCCTGACGCTGCTCGATGAGGCGGTCGAGGCTTTCCGTGCAGAAGACCTGCATGCGTTCCTGGAGCTGGACCGTGTACGCCTCCCGCAGCTCGTGCTGGGCCGCCACGCGGCCGCCCTGGGTGAAGGACCGGACGGCCCGGCTCAGGCGCCCCGGCCCGGTCGTGACGTGCCAGTCGGCGATCTCGCCGCTGATGGTGGTCAGGAACGCGCTGAACTTCAGCTGCAGTTCGTTCTCGATGTCGAGAACCCGGTTGGCCACGATGTCGCGGATGGCGTCGGCGCTGGCGCGCAGTTGGTCCTGGGTGGCCTGGCTGCGGTCGAGCAGCTCGCGCAGCTCGGCCGTCGACTTCATCAGGATGGCGCCCTCGTCGTGCAGCCGCGCGCGCAGGTTCACGGCGTTGTGCCGCAGGAACTCGGCGAGCCGGACGAACTTCACCCGGGCCGCGTCGCGCATGCAGAAGACCTCCAGGGCGGCCTCCAGCCGTCCGATCCCCGAGGCCCGCAGCCCTTCCTCGTCCCCGTCCAGCCGCGACTTCAGTGCCTGGAGGGCGCTGACGAAGAACACGTTGGAGGCGGCGGCCGAACCGCTGCCCCCCGAGAGCTCGGCCACCGCGTTGCGGCACCGGCTCATCACCTCGGCCCGTTCCTCCTCCTCGATCCGGTCGAACTGGTTGACCACGAAGAAGATGTCCCGGTGCCCGAGCTTCTTGACGCGGGTGAGGTAGTTCTCGGTCTCGTGGAGGGTGAACGGCCGACCCGCGTCGGTGACGAAGACGACGGCGTCCACTTCCTCCAGGTACCGCAGGGTGACCAGCTCGCGGTCCGGGCTCTCGTTGATCCCGGCCGAGTCGACGATCTCCACCGAGCTGCGCAGCAGCTCCAGCGGCTGCTCGACGACGGCCAGGGCGAACGACGGGGTCCGCGGCGCTCCGTGCGCGTCGATCTGGAGGGAGACCTCCCGTTTGAACTCCTCCGTCGTGACGGCCTTCTCGGCGCCCCGCCGGTCGGTGTCCCGGTACAGCCAGGCCCGTTCGGTCTCGCCCCAGCGCAGGACCGTGGTGAACGCCGTGGCCGGATTGGCCTTGGTGGGGAGCAGTTTCTTCCCCAGCAGGGCGTTGATCAGCGTGCTCTTGCCGCTGCTGAACTCTCCGAGCACCATGATCCGGAAGGTCTCGCGCTCGAAGACCGCGCCGTTGATGCCGAGGTCCAGCGGCCCGCCCGGGGCTCCGGGCGGCGCGATGGCCCTCGCGGCCTCGCCGGCCACCTGCTGCAGGCTCTGGTAGTACGAGCGCAGTGTGCCTATGTTGTCGCTCCAGCCGCGGAACTGTGCGACCGGTGATTCCTGGCCGGCGGGTAACTGCCGGTTGTCGTGCGCCATCAGGCCCCTTCCAGGAGGGATAGGTGAGCGTGCACGGACCGGCCCAGCGACCGCGCCGTGCTCTGGAGTGAACGCCAGTGTCCGATCGAGTCCGGCTGGGCTGCGACCGCCGTCGTGTGGAGCCGCCACCACTGCTCGTCGCGGTCCCGGGCCTGACTCAGCAGGCGCTCGTACACCTGGCCGATCCGCGCGTCCGTACGGACCACCTGTTCGGTGAAGGCGGCTTCGACGATCCGCTCCAGGTCGTCGATGGTGCGCTCGCGCCGCTCCGCCTGGCCGTGTTCGAGCGCCTCCGTCACCAGGGCCGTGCCGGCCGCTCCGGCGATCTGCGCCACCACCTCGGTGGAGACGGGTGTCAGCACGCTCTCGATGGCGGTGCCGACGAACTCCGGCAGCCAGGAGGCGTCCCAGCCGGTCGCGTTCTGCGATTCCGCGGCCGCCGCCGTGTCCGCCACCCCGGGCAGCGCCGCCGTCGGCACGACCCGCTGGGCGGGTGGGACGGCCAGTCCCTGGAACAGCTCCTCGCCGGGCCGGTTGCGCAGCAGTACGTCGCGCAGCCGGCCGGTGTCCCTTTCCAGCACCCGGTCGACGGTCGCTGTGATCCAGGATTCGAAGTGCTGCAGGGCCTCCGCGGTGTACGGGATGGTGTGGAGCCGGATGAAGTGCTGCTCCTCCGGGGTCTCCAGCATCTGCGAGAAGCGCGCGGCGAGTTCGCGTACGGCGGTGGCCCGGCGCCTGCGCGCCTCCGCGGCGATCGTCGCCACGAGCGCGGCGCGCCACTCCCCCGCGTCGGCGCTGAGCACGATCCAGTGGAAGCGGGCGCTCTCGTGCGCCGTGTGCCAGATCTGCGCCGCGCGGGCCCTGACGGGGTCGGTCCAGTGCGCGTCCGTCAGCGCCCGGCCGGCGGCCTCCGCCACCAGGTCGCAGGTGGCGGCGAGCAGGTACAGCCGGCGGATCGTCCGCAGCGCGCGGCGCAGCCGGACGCCGGCCAGCCGTGCCAGCGCCGAGCGCAGCTGGTCGAGCCCGTCGGGGGCGGCCCCGGCCCCGGCCTCGGGTGCAGTGCCGGGCGGGCCGGGCGGGCCGGGCGGGCCGGGCGGGCCGGGCGGGCGTACCGGTCCGGGCAGCACCAGTGCCTCGGGGGCCAGCTGTCCCGCGAGGTGGTTGACCCGCCGCAGGATCTCGGCCGCCTCGTCCTCGACCTCGGAGAGCTTGGTGACGACGATCGCGAGCGGTGGCGTGTGCGGGGCGGCGGCCAGGGCTTTGATCCGGGCCTGTTCGGTGGCGAGCATCGCGCGGCGCGCCTCGGTGACCACGACCACCACGTCGCAGTCGGCCACGATCCTGGCGAGGGCGGCGCCGTCGGGCTGCCGTACGCCGGACCAGCCCTCCCAGCCGGGCGTGTCCACGAGTTCCACGCCGGCCCGGGCCGGCCAGGAACCGGCCGGCACCCGGAGGCGTACGGTGCGGTGCCCCGTCGGCGCCGCGCCGGCCGTCTCCGCGTCCGCCGCCGCCTCCGCGGGGCCGGCCTCCGCGGGGCCGGCCTCCGCGGGGCCGGCCTCCTGCGGAACGTCGGCGACGGTAGGACGCACCACGACGGGCGGTCCGTTCGTCGCGTGGACGGACACCGGCAGGCAGTCCGCGCCGATCAGTTCGTTGACGAGGCGTGACTTGCCCACGTTGCTGCCGCCGATGACGCAGATGCGGGCCAGCGGCGACTCCGCCCGGCGGGCTGCGCGGCGGATCAGCGAGGCCGCCGAGTCCGCTCCGGCCCGGTCCGCGAGCAGGGCCACCTGTTCCGCCAGTTCGCGCTGCGGCAGATCCCGCGCGTGCATTCCCGTACCGCCCACGGCGCCACCCCACCCCGTCCACACCGACCCGGCGCGACCATGATGCCAACGGACGGCTTCCGGCGCCCCCGATTCGGCGTTCCCGGATCAGGTGGTCGGGTGCAGGCGGGACGGCGGGAGCGGGGAACCGTGCGGCCGCGCGGGGCGGGTCGCCAGGGCGCTGCCCTCCAGCCAGGTCGGCCAGTCCAGGTTCCAGTCGCCGAAGCCGTTGTCGAAGGGGGCCATCTTCGCGCCGCCGCTGTTGACCACCTCGACGATGTCCCCTTCGCGCACGGTGTCGAAGAACCACGCCGCGTCCTCGGTGCTCATGCCCGTACAGCCGTGGCTGACGTTCTCCTCGCCCTGCGCCTCGACCGACCAGGGCGCGGCGTGGATGTACTCGCCGCTCCACGTCACGCGCGTCGCGTAGAGCACGGGCAGGTCGTAGAACTCCTTGGTGCCGCGCTGGATGCCGACGGTGTCCCCGCGCATCCGCACCCTGGGCTCCTTGCGCAGCACCACCTTGATGCCGGCGCGCGTCCTGAACCCGGCCTTTCCGGTGGTGACCGGGATCGTCCTGATGACCCGTCCGTTGCGGCGCACGGTCATCTCGTGGGTGGCGGAGTCGGTGAGGGCCTCGATCCGGTCCCCGACGGTGAACTCCAGCGGCTCGGAGGGGCCGCCGTAGCCGAGGTCGCCGACCTCGACCCCGTCGAGACCGCTGCGCACGCGGACCGTGGTGTGGGCGGGCCAGTACGTACGCGGCCGGTAGTGCAGGGTCGATTCGTCGACCCAGTGCCAGGCGCCCTCGACGTGCGGCTCCGAGGTCACCTGCAGTGCCTGCTCCACCCGGGCGCGGGCCGTCGCGTCGTCGGCGGGCACCGGCCGGCTGAGGCCGGCCGTGACGATCTCCCCCGCGCCGTACGTGCCGGGACCGGGCCCGAACTCGGCCGTCAGGCGGCCCCCGTCGGCGGGCGGCGCGGTGCTGAAGGCCATGGTCACCCCGACCGGTGTGCCGGCCGCGTCCTGGGCGCCGACCTGCACGGTGTACGTCTCCCCCGCCCGCAGCGGTTCGGTGTTCAGCCAGTACCCGCTGTCCGCTCCGAGTTCGCCTGCGAGGTGGCGCCCGTGCCCGTCGGTCACGGTCACGTCGGTGAGCCGTCCCCGGTCCGCGAGGGCGATCTCCAGCGGCGCGTCGGCATCAGTGGGCAGCGCGTCCGCGCGGGCGGCGCGCGAGGCGTCGCCGAGGGCCGGCATCCGCAGGACGGATCCCGTCCCGCGGGAGGTGGCCCGTACCCGCTGCTCCCGCCAGCCGCCGCACAGGCCCGGGCGGAACGTGTGCACGGCGCACCGTCCCGCGCCCGCCCGGGCGCCCTCGTCCACCGCCCGTCCGACCAGCAGGGTGACCGCCGCTTCCTTCGGCAGGCTCCCCGCCGTGGATCCCGCGGTGTCCGCGTCGTGGGCCCGGCCCGGACCCGCCGCGACCACCAGCACGGCTCCCGTCACGGCGGCCACCACGCCCCACGCCTTCGTCGGTTGCTTTCCTCGCGTCGGTGACATGGCCACACAGCCCTCCCAGGTCTCACACGGCCGGATGTCCGTATCAAAACGATCGGGAGCCAAAATGATGATCATGAACTCGGCTCTGCGGCCGAACGGGCACCCCAAGAGAACTCGTACGGAGCACACTTCGGGCGCCGGGCCCCCTCGGCCCGGCCGCCGGGAGGCTTGCGTAGCATCCGGTCATGCCCTCTCCCCACGACCAGGCCGGCCTCCCGTTCCGGCTCCAGCTGCTGCGCCCCGACCACGCCGTGGCCCTGCTCGCCTTCGAGCGGGAGAACCGGTCCTACTTCGCCGCGTCGGTGCCCGACCGCGGCGACCGCTACTTCGCCGACTTCGGCGCGCGCCACCGTGCGCTGCTGGCCGAGCAGGCCACGGGCGGCTGCCTGTTCCACGTCCTCGTGAGCGCCGCCGACGACGAGGTACTGGGCCGGGTCAACCTGGTCGACGTGGCGGACGGTTCGGCCGAGCTCGGCTACCGGATCGCCGAGCGGGCCGCGGGGCGGGGGCTGGCCACATCGGCCGTCCGCGAGGTCTGCGGCCTGGCCGGTGCCGAGTACGGACTGACCACGCTGACGGCGGTCACCACGCTCGACAACGCCGGCTCGCGCGCCGTACTGGCCCGTACGGGGTTCGTCCCCGCCGGGGAGACGGAGGTGGACGGCCGTCCCGGCCTCCGTTTTGTACGGAACCTGTAGGAGCGGGACCATGGGGGCATGGAGGCGTCCCTGAGCGATGTCAGCACACCGCCGCGGGTGGCGGACCCCGGTGAGGGCCTCAGCCACGAGGAGCTGGCGCTCGCGGCCCGCAACCACGGCCTTCCGCTGGAGGCCCTGCGCTACGAGGTCACCCCGCCGGGCCTGCACTACGTGCTGGTCCACTACGACATCCCCACCGCGGACGCCGGCGACCGGGACCTGGTCGTCGGCGGCCGGGTCCGTACGCCGCTGACCCTGACCCCGGAGTCCCTCCGCGCGCTCCCCGCCGTCACCCGGCGGGTCACGATGGAGTGCGCGGGCAACGGCCGGGCCCGGCTGTCTCCGCGCCCGGTCAGCCAGCCCTGGCTGGTCGAGGCGGTGGGCACCGCCGACTGGACGGGCGTCCCGCTGCGGGCCGTCCTCGCCGAGGCCGGTGTGGAGCGGGACGCCGTGGAAGCCGTCTTCACGGGCGCCGACCACGGCGTGGAGCGCGGGGTCGAGCAGGACTACCAGCGCAGCCTGCCGCTGCGGGTCGCGACCGGGAACGATCCGGAGGTGCTGATCGCGTACGCCATGAACGGCCGGCCGCTGCCGCCGCAGCACGGGTACCCCCTGCGCCTGGTCGTCCCCGGCTGGTACGGGATGGCGCACGTGAAGTGGCTGCGGGAGATCACCCTGGTCGACGCCCCGTTCACCGGGTTCCAGCAGGCGGTGGCCTACCGCTACCGGCAGGATCCCGACGAGCCCGGCGAACCGGTGACCCGGATCGCGCCGCGCGCCCTGATGGTCCCGCCGGGGTTCCCGGACTTCATGTCGCGCGTCCGCGTCGTGCCCGCCGGACCCGTACGGCTGGAGGGGCGCGCCTGGTCGGGCTACGGGCCGGTGGCCCGGGTGGAGGTGAGCTGCGACGGCGGCGGTTCCTGGAGCGGGGCCGGTCTGACGCCGCAGGGTGAGCACCGCTGGGCGTGGCAGGCCTGGCAGCACTCCTGGACCGCCACGCCCGGCAGCCACACCCTGATCGCCCGCGCCACGGACGCCGAAGGCCGCACCCAGCCCCTGGAACAGCCCTGGAACCGGGGCGGCTTCGGCAACAACCTGGTCCAGCAGGTGCCCGTGCTGTGCCGGTGACCGCCGCGGTCAGCGGGGCGGGTCGGCGCGGAGCAGCAGCGTGACGAAGCCCCAGGTCTCCCGGTAGACGCTCAGCCATTCCCGCCGGTGGAGCGCGGAGGCGGCCAGGGCGTCGGGGGCGTCGGGGTCCTCGGGGTGGTCCAGCGCCCAGGCGGCCAGGGAGCCGCTCCAGGACCACTCGTAGGAGTCGAGCTCCTCGCGGCTGCTGACGTGGCCGAACACGGGCGTCCAGCCGGCCGCGGCGACGTTGTCCAGCGTGCCGGCGAGATCGGCGAAGTCGCCCAGCATCTCCACCGCTTCGGGGGAGGGCTCCTGCTGCCAGAAGCCGTCGCCGATCAGAAGGTGCCCGCCGGGGGCGAGGTGCTTCCCGGCGGCCTCCAGGGTGGGCAGCAGGCCGCCGAAGGCGTGGGCGGCGCCGACGCTCAGGACGAGGTCGTAGGGGTCCGCGGAGGTGTGGTCCGAGGCCGGTTGGTGGTGGAGCGTCAGGCGGTCCGCGACGGCGAGCCGGTCCGCGGCGGACCGGGCCCGGTCGAGGGCCGGCTCCGAGATGTCGACTCCGTGGGCGCGGACGCCCTCGTGCATGCGTAGGCAGCGCAGCAGCCACTCACCGCCGCCGCAGCCGAGGTCGAGGACCCGTTCGTCACCGCGCGGCAGGCCGCGCTCCAGAAGACCGTGCACCGTGTGGTCCGACAGCGGAGCGGCGACGGGATGGTGGGTATGGGCCAGGAGGGAGATCAGTTCGCGGTTCACCGCGGCAGGCTGCCAGACGGGGCCCGCGGCCGCATCCGATTTTGCGCCGCCTCACGGGAGACCGCACCGCCGGGCGGACTCCTCCGCCCGGGCCGGCCGGGTCCGGGGCCTTGGGCGCGGGCTCGAAGAGGGTGGCCGACGCGAGGACGGTCGCGCCCGGCGGAGCCGTGCGAGTCGGTCTCCTTCGGCATGCCGCCGTACGGCCGGCGGCGGCCGGCGCTCACCGCCGAGGACCGCCGACGGAGCGCCGCGGGCCGGTTCGCGGTGCCCCGGTCACAGGGCCCGGCGCATGCAGACGCGCGGCCACCGGTCCAGGCCGTGCCGCGCTTCCTGCTCGCGGATCTCCCTCAGGCCGGGCGTGAGCCCGCCCTCGTCCAGCTGCCGGAATCCGCAGCGCTCGTAGTACGGGGCGTTCCAGGGGACGTCGGTGAAGGTGGTGAGGGTGAGCTCGGGCAGGCCGTCGCGCGCGGCCCGGTCCGCCAGGTGGTCCAGCAGGGAGCGGCCGACACCGCGGCGCGCGCTGTCCGGGTGCACCGACACCTGCTCGACGTGGAGGCCTCCGTCGACGCGGCCGGCGATCAGGTACGCGACGGGGGCGTCGGCCTCGTCGACGGCGACCCAGGCGAGCCCGGCCCGCTGGTAGCGGGCGAGCTCATCCAGCGGAAGCGGCTCGTCGTCGGCGATCTCCGGCATGCCGACCTCTCGGAAGCACAGCCCGGCCGCCCTCTCGATGTCCTGGAGGAGGGGCATTTCGTCGGGGCGTGCCGCTCGTATGCGCATGGACAGCATTGTCGCGGCCCGGCCGGGCCGCGACACCCGATTTCGGGCCGCCCCGTACCGGGGGTGGTCGGCGGCGGCCGCGCAGTGCCGTAGGGTGGTGTCTACCGACGCGGGGTGGAGCAGCTCGGTAGCTCGCTGGGCTCATAACCCAGAGGTCGCAGGTTCAAATCCTGTCCCCGCTACTGATGGCGAAGGCCCCGGATCCTCACGGATCCGGGGCCTTCGCCGTTTGCGTCGCTCGTCGTTCGTTCGTCATGCGTCGTTCGTGAGCCGGTCCGGTACGGCGCTCGGGCAGTCCATGGCGCAGCCGCGCCGGCACCTCGCGGCCACTCGTTACGATCTCCTCGGCAGGGCCGTAGCGCAGAGGTCGTCGCACCTGGCCTGCACAGCCGGAGGACGTCGGTTCGAATCCGACCGGCCCTGCCGCCCCGCCGCCCTCCCGTTCCTCCCCCGATCGGCGATGACTTGTGAGCAGACGACCGCTGGTGGGCGGGCTGCCCGTCGGGGAGCTCGCCCTGTGGCACCGGGTCCGGCGGTTCGCGGTACCGCGATGGATGATCGAGGGCGCGACCGAGGCCCGGTCCGCCGGCGACTGGCGGTCGGCTTGCGCGGTCTGCGCCGTGGACGTCGCCCTCGACCTGACGCGGATCGCGGAGCGCCACGGCGCCGCCGCCCGGGACTCGGTCGCGGACGACCTCGCCCACCTGGCCCCGGACCTGCTGCGCTGGCACCTGCCCCGGCTCGCGGACACCACCGTGCTGGCGCCGCGCCGGGTGGTCCTCCTCGCCCGGCACGGCTCCCGGGCCGACGCGCGCGGGGCGTACCTGGCCGCCCTCACCCCCGCGCGGTACGACGGTCCGCAGCGGCTCGTCCTGGACTTCCTCACCGCCGAGGCCGTCGGGGCGTCGAGCGGGGGCCTGGTCGAGGACTGGACCCTGACGCGCCACCTCTGGGACGCCCGGCACGCACCGGAGCTGCGCGAGCGGTGCGGCGGCGGCGCGGGACGCCTCCCCTTCTTCGACGCGGACGGCACTGCGCTCGGGCCGCGGGAGCTGCCCGAGACCGAACCCGGCGCCGCGGACCCTGCCGCGAGGGAGGAGTGGGTCGCCGTACTCCAGGCCCGCGGGGACATCGCCGGCGCCTTCGCCGCCGCGGGCATCGACGCGGACCTGACGGCCCTGCCGCGCGCTTCGGACGTCATCGCCGGGCTTCCCCTGGACCTGCCCCGGATGGTCCGCGAGGTAAGACGCCTGGTCGCGGCCGGTGTCGCCGACCGGTTCCGGATACCCGGCGCGTACGGCGGGAACATCCTGCTGGAACCGGCCGGCCCCGGCGCCCGCGTTCCCCTCCGCACCCGAGCCGGTGAGCCGTACCGGTACAGCTCCGCGCCCACGGTCCCGCGGACCGCGTGGCGGCGCCTGCCCGACCTCCAGCTGGTCCGCACGGGGCGCGTCGCGCCGGAAGAGCTGCATCCGCTGGTGACGGCCGCCCTCTTCCCGGCCGCGGGCACCTCGTACGGGCCGCCCGGACCGCCCGCCGTCCTGGAACCGGTGCGGGTCCGCTGCGGTGGCGAATGGCACCTGGTCTCCTTCCGCGACGGCAGGCTCCGGGTCCCCCACACGGCACTGGAGCAGCAGCGCGAGCAGGCCGTACGGGCCTTCGGCGGCGCGGTCGCGGGATGCTTCGCCGTGCAGCAGGCGTGGGCCTCGGGGCGGGGCCGACTGCCGCGCGCCCTGCGGCCGCTGAGGCGGGAACTGTTCGAGCGCGCGCGGCACGGTGACGCCCCGGGGGTGGCGGCCCTGCTGGCCGCCGGGGTGGACCCCGCGGTCCGCGACAACGCGACGGGACAGAGCCTTCAGGACGTGCTGCGCCCTCCCGGCCCCGGGGCGGGCTGACGCCTCCGGGAGGAAGATGGGAGAGGGGAGCTGCGGCACACGGGAGTGATCATGTTCCAGGACACCAAGGCATTCAGCGGGTTCTCGGTGGACGACGTCCATAAGGCCAAGGAGTTCTACGGCGGGACGCTCGGCCTGCGGGTTTCGGAGGAGAACGGCATGCTCTTCCTGCACCTCGGAGGCGGCGGGACCGTTCTGCTGTACCCCAAGGAAAACCACCGGGCGGCGGACTTCACCGTGCTCAACTTCCCGGTGGCCGACGTCGAGAAGACCGTCGACGAGCTCACGGCGCTCGGTGTGGGCTTCGAGCGCTATCCGGGCTTCGACCACGACGCCAAGGGCATCGTCAGGGAGCAAGGGGAGGGCATGCCGTCGATCGCCTGGTTCAAGGACCCCGCGGGCAACGTGCTGTCCGTGCTCCACGAGTCGGCCTGACCGCGCATCGCCTCAACCACGGGTTGGTACACCGCCGTTCCCCGATCACGGCATAGAGTCCACGTGTGGACAGACACATATCCTTCGAGCGGCTGCACAACTTCCGTGATCTGGGCGGCTATACGACCGCCGACGGCGGACATGCGGTGAGGTGGGGCCGGCTGTTCCGGGCCGACTCCCTCGGCAAGCTGCGGGGTGCGGACTGGGAGCGATTCCTGGAACTCGGCGTAGGCGCGGTCATCGACCTGCGGTACTCCTGGGAGATCGACGCGAAGGGCCGGGTGCCCGCGCATCCGTCACTCGCCTACCACCACCTCAGCATCGAGCACCGGCCCTACGACCAGCCGTCGCTCGGCCCGGACGTCGAGACCGGGCCGTACCTCGCCGAGCGGTACATGGAAGTCGCCCACGACGGCGTCGTGGAACTGCGCGCAGCCCTCGACGTGATCGCCGGCCAGGACGGCCCCGTGGCCTTCCACTGCGCCTCCGGCAAGGACCGCACCGGTCTGCTGGCGGCGCTGGTCCTGGCCCTGCTGGGGGTCCCCGAGGACGTCATCGTCGAGGACTTCGCCCTCACCGGGCTCGCGACCGCCCGGCTGCTCGCGGACTGGCGGACCGACCATCCCGGCCAGGAGCCCGTCTGGCCGGGGTACGGGCGGGCGCCCGCCGAGGTGATGAGCTTGTTCCTCGCGGCCCTGAACCGCGAGCACGGGTCCGTGCGGGCCTACGCGGCAGATCTGCTCGGCGTGGACGACACCCTCGTCGCCGCCCTGCGCGAGAACCTGCTCGAACCCGCCCCGCAGCAGGCCTGAACCAGCGGCCCGCCGACGGCCGGGCGGAGCCTGTCGCGGCGGTCGGCGACCGCCCCGACAGGCCGTCGCGGCCCGCGCGCGTCGCGGCGGTGCGGCCTGGGCGTCAGGCCCGGTGGTCACCGCCGAACGGGCCTCCGAGCGGGCCTCCGAGCGGGCCTCCGATTCCGTAGTGTGTGGTCAGCTCCTCGCGGTAGCCCGCGTCGCCGAGGTGCTTCTCACGGTGGAACTCCGGGGCCGCCTTGACCTGTTCCTTGGTGGCGTCCACGTGAACCGTCTCGTTCTCCAGGTCGACCTCGGTCACGGCGCCGGCCGGGATGAGGACTTCCTTCCCGAAGATCCACACGCCGGTGTCCACCACCAGGTAGGCGTCACCGACCTCGTCGTTGTGCTTGTCGACCTTGCCGATGCTGCCGTCCGTGGCCTCGACCTTCCAGCCCGTGAGGTCGGTGCCCGCCAGATGGCGAGCGGTCGGGCGGTAACTCCACACGTGCTCAGTCACGCGAAAACAACTCCTCCGGTCGGGCGGGCGGCGGGACCTTCCCGCCGCACGTCGCGCCTGCCCCGTAACCGGAGCCGTAACCACCCCGCCGCCGCTGCGGACCGCGCATACTCGGACCATGGCTGACACCACCACAGTCGAGGTCGACACCGATGTCCACGACCGGCTCGCCGCCCTCGCCGCGGCCCGTGGGCTGAGCCTGCGGGCGTACCTGGCGGAACTGACCGCCGCCCAGGAGAACGACGTCGCTCTCGCCCGCGCCGCCCGCGCCTTCGAGGAGGCGGTGACGCGGCCCGGGTTCCGCGAGGGTTTCGAGCACGACTTCGGCCCCGGCCCCTCCGGCCCCCCGGCGGTGTGAGGCGCTCCGCGTCAACCGGCAGGCGCCAGGCCACCGGAGCGTAGTCCGGCGTGCACGCAACGTGTGCGCCGGAAGGGGGCCCGGGACGCACGATTGACGGAATCAAAAGCTTAGGGCAGCCTTACCTCGCTCGCGCCACTCGAAGGCGCGGACCCACCCTCACCTGCACCTCCCCCGCCATCGGAGCACCATGTCCACCGCAGATGCCGCCCCGATCCGACGAAGATCCGGACAGCCGTCCGATCTCCTCCAGGTTCCGCAGTGGTGCGCACCCGCTCTGGCTTCGCTCACCGTATGCGCCGGATGGGCCGCCAGCACCTGGGTGGCCGTCCACCTCCGGGCAGACCCCACGCTCCACACCGTGGCCCTCTTCGTCCACCTCGCCTCCCTCGTCATCGGCTTCGGTGCGGTCCTCGCGATCGACTACTACGGGGCCCTCTGGCTCAGCGGCCGCAAATCGCTGCGCGACGTGGTCGAGGCCACCACCCCCCTGCACCTGCCGGTCTGGGCCGGGCTGGCCGGGCTCATCGCCAGCGGGGCCTTCCTCCACCCGGACCTGTCCTCGCCCCTCACCTGCGTCAAACTCGGCCTCGTCCTGCTCCTGGCCCTGAACGGCGTGCAGGCGGGCGTCCTGCACCGGCGGCTGGCCGCCCTCGACGGCCGGCCCGCCACCCGCGCGCTCCTGCTCCGGGGTGCCGCGACCGCGGCCGTCTCGCAGGCCGCCTGGTGGGGCGCCGTCGCCATCGGGTTCCTCAACAGCCGCCGCTGACCGGCGCCGGCGTGACGCCCTCCGCCACGGCGGTGGGGTCGGGCCGGCGCGCCCGCGCAGTCCGGCGGGCAGCTCCGTCAGGGCCCTGGCCGGCGCCGCCCGCCGTACCTCCGGACCGGCGGGGTGCGCCGCCGTGGGGAGGTCCACCCGGCGGGCCCGGTCGGCGAGGTGCACGGCGGGGGTGATGCCCGGCGAACTGCGGTGAGGCAGCCGGGCATCAGGTCGGTGCCGGTCTCCCGCCACGGCCCCCTCCACGGCCCGCGCCAGGGCTTCGGGATCCCCACGCCCGCACCGTTCCAGGCCCTGTCGCCCGTCAAGAGGCTGGGTCCGCGAAAGCTCCCTATGCTCGGAGAACGGGGCTGCTCAGGCCCCTGGAGGGCGGCTGTCATGACCCAGCCGAGCGAAGCGGTCCAGGCCGACCGCACCCTGAAGGCCAAGCACCGCACGATGTGGGCGATGGGCGACTACCCGTCGGTCGCCTCCCACGTCATCCCGGAGCTGGGAGCCCTGTTGGTCCGCGAGTGCGGTGTGCGGCCCGGCGACCGCGTCCTCGACATCGGGGCGGGCTCCGGCAACGCGGCGATTCCGGCCGCCCTGGCCGGGGCCGACGTGGTGGCGTCCGACCTCACCCCCGAGCTGCTGGAGATCGGGCGGCACCTGGCCGCCGTACGGGGTGCCCGGCTGGAGTGGCGGGAGGCGGACGCGGAGGCTCTGCCCTTCGCGGACGGCGAGTTCGACGTCGTGATGTCGTGCGTCGGCGTCATGTTCGCCCCGCACCACCGGACCGCCGCGGACGAGATGCTGCGCGTCTGCCGCTCCGGCGGCACGGTCGGGCTGGTCAACTGGACCCCTCAGGGCTTCGTGGGCCGGATGTTCGCCACCATGAAGCCGTACGCGCCCCCGCCGCCGCCCGGGGCGCAGCCGCCTCCGCTGTGGGGGGACGAGGAGCACGTCCACGAGCTCCTCGGCGACCGCGTCACCGACGTCGACGCCCGCCGCGAGACCGTCCGCGTGGACCGGTTCCCGCAGCCAGCGGACTTCCGTGAGTTCTTCAAGGCCTGCTACGGGCCGACCGTCGCCGTCTACCGCAGCCTCGGCGACGACCCCGAGCGCGCCGCCGCCCTGGACGCCGACCTCGACGCCCTCGCCCGCGAACACCTCCGGGACGGCGCCATGGAGTGGGAGTACCTGCTGCTCACCGCCCACCGCCAGGACTGACCCGGGCACGGGACCGGGCACGGGACCGGGCACGGGGGCCGGACACGAGGACCGGACACGGCCGCCGCGACGCCGGTACGGTCAGTCCGCCGCCGGATGCACCTCCGGGTGGGCGTCCCACCACTCCTTGTGGAACGCGTTGTTGCCGACATTGGCCACGTACGCGCGGGCCGCGGCGCGGTAGAGCAGCTCCGCCTGGCCGGCCGAGACCGCGGAGCGGCTCCAGGCGAGCCGGATCCGGCCGGTCACCGGGGCGCCGACGAGCGGGCGCATCACCGTGCCCTCCGCCGCCGGGGCCGTGGGCTGACTGAGGGAGATCGCGCGGCCGGCGGCGATCAGGTCGTAGTGCATCTTGCGGTCGGTGATCCGGTAGCGCAGTGACGGGGTGAACCCCGCCTTCGCGCAGGCGGCGACCAGGGCCTCGGGGCCGCCGTCGTCGTCCACCACCAGCGTCATCCACGATTCGCCGGCGAGGTCGGCCAGCTCGATGCGGTCCGCGCCCGCAAGGCGGTGCCGGGCCGACAGCCTGATGCAGAACGGCTCCTTCGGGATGAGCGTCCTCGCCAGGGCCCCCTCGGGGAGCACCACCTCGTGGTCGTTGACCTCCCCATACACGATGGCGTCGTAGCGGCCGGCGCCGAGCATCCGGGCCAGCACGGTCACCGAGTCCTCCAGGTCGACCGTGATCTCCTGCCCGGAGCGGAACAGGTCGGTCTCCGCCAGCAGACCGTCGATCAGCACGAGCAGGATGCAGCCCAGCCGCAGCGGGGTCCCGGTGTCGATGGCCCGCGCCTCCGCTCCCAGCGCGTCCATCTCGCTGAGCACCCGGCGCGCCTTGGCCAGCACGAACTGGCCCAGCGCCGTGGGCTCCACCCCACTGCGGCCACGCACGAACAGCTCGCCGCCCGTGACCCGCTCGATGCGGCGCAGCTGGGCCGAGAGCGCGGGCTGGGACACCCCGAGGCGCCGCGCCGCTCCCCCCAGACTGCCCGCTTCGGCGATCCGGCAGACAGCTTGCAGATGCCTCAACTCCAGCTGCATCCGGGCAGCGTACGCAGCGCGCCGCCGAGGCACCATAACGCGGGCCTTATGTCCGCCGAGATGTCCCAATCCCGTCATGTACACGCTCATACTCGGCCGCGAACGTGCACGCACACCCCCCACCCACCCCCCCCCACGATCGGAGTGGACGTTGCAGCCCACCAGATGGACGGCGGCCGTGGCAGCGATGGCGCTGACCGCGAGCCTCGCCGGAACCCTGGCCGGGACGGCATCGGCAGCGCCGCACGCGCAGCCCGCACCGTCCCCGCAGGACACACCGGCCGCACGCGCGGTCGCCGCCGCGGACCAGGCCGTCGGCAGCGGTCTCGATTCCCTGGTCAACTCCTCGCAGGAGCGGTACGAACGACGCCTGGTCACCCCCTGGGTGAAGGATCTCTACTCCGTCGCGTACGAGCGCAGCTACCGCGGCCTTCCGGTCGTCGGGGGCGACGCGGTCGTGCTCGCGGACGGCGCGGGCAAGGTACGCGCCCTCCAGTCGGCCTCCTCCGTGCGCATCGACGTCGCGACCCGGCCTTCGGTCACCGCGAAGGACGCCGAGGCCACCTCGCGGACGAAACTGGCCTCGGTCGACAAGGTCGAGAGCAGCCGGCTCGTCGTCCGGCTGAAGGACGACAAGCCGCTCCTGGCCTGGGAGACCGTCCTGACCGGGCGGACGCGGACGGCGCCCAGCTCACTGCACGTGTTCGTGGACGCCCGCAGCGGTGCCTTCGTCGACAGCTACGACGACGTGGTCGCCGGCTCCGGCAACAGCAAGTGGAACGGCCCGAACCCGCTCACCGTCGACACCACCAACTCCGGTTCCACGTACACGCTGCGCGACCCGAACCGGACCGGCCTGAGCTGTGCGGACTACAGCACCGGCACGGTCTTCACGAAGTCGACCGACTCCTGGGGTACCGGCAACCCGACCAGCAAGGAAACCGGCTGCGTGGACCTCATGTTCGCCGCGCAGAAGCAGTGGGACATGCTCGGCCAGTGGCTGGGCCGCAACGGCGTCAGCGGCAACGGGCGCAGCTTCCCGGGCAAGGTCGGCCTGAGCGACCTCAACGCCTACTGGGACGGCAGCTCGGTCACCATCGGGCACAACAGCGCCAACGAGTGGATCGCCGGCGTGGACGTGGTGGCCCACGAGTACGGGCACGCCATCGACTCCAACACCCCCGGCGGCACCAGCGGCCAGGAGGCCGGGCTCGGCGAGGCGACCGGCGACATCTTCGGGGCGCTGACCGAGGCGTACATCAACGAGCCCTCCCCGTACGACACTCCGGACTACACGGTCGGCGAGGTCATCAACCTCCAGGGCCGGGGCCCGATCCGCAACATGTACAACCCGCCGGCCGTCAACAACGACCCGGCCTGCTACAGCTCCGCGATACCCGGCACCGAGGTGCACAAGGCCGCGGGCCCGCTGAACCACTGGTTCTACCTGCTGGCCGAGGGCACCAACCCGGGCGGCGGCAAACCCAGCAGCCCCACCTGCAACCAGTCCACGCTGACCGGTGTGGGCGTGCAGAACGCGGGCAAGATCTTCTACGGCGGGATGCTGCTCAAGACCAGCAGCATGTCGTACAAGAAGTACCGTACGGCGACGCTGAGTTCCGCCAAGTCGCTCGACACCACCTGCGACCTCTTCAACAAGACCAAGGCCGCGTGGGACGCCATCACGGTGCCGGCCCAGTCCGCCGACCCGACCTGTACGCCGAGCGGCCAGAACAACGACTTCTCGATGGCGCTGAACCCGTCGTCGGGCACCGTCCAGCAGGGCGGTACCGTCACCACCACGGTCGGCACCACCGTCACGACCGGCACCGCGCAGTCGGTGACACTGACCGCCACCGGCCTGCCGGCCGGGGTGAGCGCCTCCTTCAACCCGGCCACCGTACAGTCCGGCCAGTCCTCGGTGCTGACCCTGACCGCCACCGCCAACGCGGCGCCCGGCGCGTCCACCGTCGTCGTCAAGGGACAGGGGAGCGCGCTCTCCCACACCGTCGACTACGCGCTCAACGTCGGCGGGACCCAGCCTCCCAACGACCCGCCGGACATCAGCGTCGCCAACGTCCAGGCACACCTGACCCAGTTCAACACCATCGCGACCCAGAACGGCGGCAACCGCCGTGCGGGCAGTGCCGGTTACACCCAGTCGCTGGCGTACGTGAAGGGCAAGCTGCAGGCCGCCGGTTACACGGTGACCGAGCAGAACTGCACCTCCTGCACCTATCCGTCGAACAACCTGATCGCCGACTGGCCGGGCGGCCCCGCCGACCAGACGGTCATGTTCGGCGCCCACCTCGACGGCGTCTCGGCCGGTCCGGGCATCAACGACAACGGCTCGGGCTCCGCGACCCTGCTGGAGAACGCGCTCGTCCTCGCCCAGAAGAACCCTACGATGACGAAGCACGTCCGCTTCGCCTGGTGGACCGATGAGGAGCAGGGCCTCAACGGCTCCGAGTTCTACGTCGGCCAGCTGAGCAGCGCCCAGCGCGCGGCCGTCAAGGGCTACTACAACTTCGACATGGTCGGCTCCCCCAACGGCGGCTACTTCATCAACAACGTCAACTCCACCACCGCCGCCCCGCTCAAGGCGTACTGGACCTCGCTGAACCTGGCGCCCGAAGAGAACACCGAGGGCCAGGGCCGCAGCGACGACTACTCCTTCCAGCAGGCCGGCATCCCCACCTCCGGCTACGCGGCCGGCGCCAGCGCCCGCAAGACCTCGGCGCAGGCGGCCAAGTGGGGCGGCACCGCGAACGCCGCCTACGACTCCTGCTACCACAGCGCCTGCGACACCGCGAACAACATCAACGCCACGGTGCTGGACCGCAGCGCCGACGGCGTCGCGTACGCCGTCTGGAAGCAGGCCGTGGGCGGGGAGACGCCCGCGCAGGACTTCTCCCTCGGCACCAGCCCGTCCGCGGGCACCGCGGCTCCCGGCGGCTCCACCTCCGCCACGGTGAACACCCAGACCGTGAGCGGCGCCGCGCAGACGGTGGCCCTGTCCGTGTCCGGCGCGCCGGCCGGGGTGAGCGCCACCCTCAGCCCGACGTCCGTGCAGTCCGGCAGCTCCTCGACGCTGTCCGTCCAGGTCGGCGCGAGCACCGTGCCCGGCACCTACACCCTGACGGTCACCGGCTCCGGCACCGTCAGCCACAGCACGACGTACACGCTGACGGTCAGCGGTGGCGGCGGCACCTGCACCCCGCGCCAGCTCGTGGTCAACGGCGGCTTCGAGAACGGCGCCAGCCCGTGGACGGCGACCGCGGGCGTGATCACCAACCAGTCCGGCCAGGTCCCGCACGGCGGCGGCTACATGGCGTGGCTGAACGGGTACGGGTCCACCCACACGGACAGTGCCTCGCAGTCGCTGACGATCCCGTCGGGCTGCTCCTCGTACCAGCTCTCGTTCTTCCTCCACATCGACACGGACGAGGACGAAAGCGTCGTCTACGACCGGTTCACCGTCTCGGTGGGCGGCCAGACCCTGGCGACCCTGTCCAACCTGGACGCGAACTCCGGCTACGTGCAGAAGTCGTACGACCTCTCGCCGTTCGCCGGCCAGACCGTCACCCTGAAGTTCAACGGCGTGGAGGACCAGTCCTTGCAGACCTCCTTCGTCGTGGACGACGTCACCGTCCAGGTGAGCTGACGCCCGCCTGACCACCTGGAGTCCGGCCCGGTCCCCGCGCTGCGGGGTCCGGGCCGGACGCACGCCGTACGGCGGCCGGTGACCCCTCGGTCCCGGCCGCCGCCTCCACGGCCGCGGACCGCCCTGGTGTCACCGATCGAAGCCCAGCATCGCGGCAGCCGCGGAGTACCCCTCCGCCGCCGTGGCCAGGGGGAGCTCCGTCCAGACGGTCTTGCCGTCCCGGGTGTAGCGGGTGCCCCACCGTTCGGTGAGCTGGGCCACCAGCAGGAGACCGCGCCCGCCCTCATCGGTGGTGCGCGCCCGCCGTAGGTGCGGAGCGGTGCTGCTGCTGTCGGAGACCTCGCAGATCAGGCTGCGGTCGCGGATGAGCCGCAGGGTCATCGGGGTGCCGCCGCCGTACCGGTAGGCGTTGGTGACCAGTTCGCTGACGACCAGTTCGGCGGTGAAGACGAGCCCTTCCAGGCCCCACTTGGTCAGTGTGGCCTCCGTCAGCTCCCGTGCCCGGGCGACGGCGGTCGGCTCGGCGGGCAGTTCCCAGGAGGCGACCTGCTCCGGCGCCAGCACGCGGGTGCGGGCGAGGAGCAGTGCGACGTCGTCGCGCGGGTGCTCGGGCAGCAGGGCGTCCTGCACCGCCGTACAGGTCTCCTCCAGCGAGCGGCCGGGCCGGGACAGGGCTTCTCGCAGCTGCGCGAGACCCTCGTCGAGGTCGTGGCCACGGGCTTCGACGAGGCCGTCCGTGTACAGCGCCAGCAGGCTTCCCTCGGCGAGTTCCCATTCGGCGGCCTCGAACGGGAGTCCGCCCAGGCCCAGGGGTGGTCCCTCGGGAAGGTCGGGCAGGCTCACCGTGCCGTCGGAGGTCACCACGGCGGGGGGCAGGTGGCCCGCGCGGGCCATGGTGCAGCGCCGGGAGATGGGGTCGTAGACCGCGTAGAGGCAGGTCGCGCCGACGATCTGCTGGCCCTGCGAGCGTCCGTCGGCAGGCTCCTGCTCATCTGCCAGGCGGTTGACCAGGTCGTCGAGGTGGGAGAGGACCTCGTCCGGTGCGTAGTCGAGGCTGGCCAGCGTGTGCACGGCTGTGCGCAGGCGGCCCATGGTGGCCGCGGCGTGCAGGCCGTGGCCGACGACATCGCCGACGACGAGGGCGACGCGGGCCCCGGAGAGGGGGATGAGATCGAACCAGTCGCCGCCGACGCCGGTGGCGGGATCGGCCGGCAGATAGCGGTGCGCGACCTCGACCGCGCTGTGTTCGGGCAGTTCCCGCGGCAGCAGGCTGCGCTGCAATGTCAGCGCCCCCTGGTACTGCTGGGTGTAGCGGCGGGCGTTGTCGATGCACAGGGCGGCGCGCGCGGCGAATTCCTCCGCGAGCGTGAGGTCGTCCTCCTCGAACGGTTCGGGCCGCTCGGCCCGCCACAGGCTGAGCAGGCCGAGGAGCAGACCGCGGGCCGTCAGCGGTACGACGATCAGTGAGTGAGCGCCCAGGCCGAGGGCGCGCCGTATGCGCTCCGGATCCCGGAAGTACCAGCCGGGGCTGCTCTGGAGCACTGGTTCGAGGATGGGCTGCTGTTCGGCGAGGCACCGGGCCTGCGGGGTGCGGGGGTCGAAGTGGAAGACCTCTCCGGCGGAGTACATCACCTGCAGTGCCTCTCCCATGACCGAGTGGACGGCCATCCTGCGGACCGGTCCGCCTCCGCCCGCCTCCTCGCCCGCCTCCTCGCCCGCCTCCTCGGCCGCCTCCTCGCCGCGGGCCACCGACTCCAGCAGATCCACCGAGACGGCGTCGGCGAGGTCGGGGACGGCGACGTCGGCCAGCTCGCGGGTGGTCTGGCCGAGATCCAGTGTGGTCCCGATGCGGACGCTCGCCCGGTTGAGCAGGGCGAGCCGCCGCCGGGCCCGGTAGCGGTCGGTGACGTCCTCCACCAATTGGGTGACTCCGAGGATCGCGCCGGAGGGATCCTCCATCCGGAACGCCGACACCGACACCACCCGCTCGCGGCCGGGTTCACTCCACAGGCGACAGGGCTGCTCGGTGAAGATCAGGGGCGCGCCCGTCGCCAGCACCCGTCGCAGCCGGGTCTCGATGGTCTGCAGGTCCGGACCGATGAGGAAGTCGCCGATGCATCGGCCCCGGACCTCCGACGCGGGAAGTTGCGCGAACCGGGCCAGCGCCCGGTTGACCCGCAGGATGCTCAGGTCGGGGGCGTGGACGGACAGCCCGATCGGGGAGCGCCGGAACAGGCCGTCCAGGACCGACCGGTCCGTCTCCCACTGGCGCACCTCCTGTGCCGGGGCGGCGACGAGGAACCACTCGCGGTCGGAGCCGGCGCGGATGACCGGGCGGGCGCGGAAACCCAGCTCCACCCGTTGCCCGCTGCGGTGCAGGACGGGCATGACGCCGGACCAGCCCTGCTCACGCTCGCACGCGGCCGCCGCGTCCAGGACTGCCTGACGGTCACCGGCATCGAACAGGAATTCGATCGCCGTCCGGCCGATCACCTCCTCGGGCGGGTAGCCGAGGTGCTCCTGTGCGCGCTCGCTCCAGCCGACGACCCTGCCCTGGCCGTCCACTACCGCCGAGGCCGAGTTGTGCAGCGCGAACGGGTCCTCGGGCCCCTCGCCCAGCCCCGGAGCTGGTGCGTCCATCGCTACCACCCTTCGACCTGCCGAACGCCACGCTCAGTGGGTATTCCCGCAGCGACTACCCGGGGTGACCAGAGACCGCGGGTCGAGCGGTCGCCTCAGCTCCAGTATCGCCGCGCCGCCACCCGTCGGCAGAGGGTCGTCCACCGTGCCCGGTCTGACGGAAGGGGCGCGGCGCCCGCTCCCCCGGACTCGGCGGTCCCCGGCGGCCCGGGCCCGGTGCGTCCGGGGTCGCGGTCCACGGGCTGCCGCGTGGCCGTCTCACAGACTTGGGGCCGTCGCGCCCCGTCCCCGCTGCCGGGGCGTTCGTAGCGCGGGTCAGATGGTGGGGGCGGGCCAGGGGACGTCGGTTTCGACGGCGGCGGTGTAGTCGACCCCGGGGACGGAGAAGCCGTAGAGGCGGCGGACTTCGTCGCTGAACCAGTCGAGGTCGGCGAGTTCGGCGATGGTGTCGCTGGTGGCGGTGCTCCAGCGTTCGGCGACGGCGTTCTGCACGGCCGGGTCGAGTTCCCAGGTGTCGAGGCGGACCCGGCCCTCGTCGTCGAGGTCGAGGGGGCGGGCGCCGGTCAGCTGGTCCCACAGCTGGACCAGTTGACCGATCGGGGCCACCATGGCGTCGCCGAGTACGCCGCGCAGCAGCCCGACGTACAGGGCGATGCCGGGGATGGCGGTGGAGGACTGGGTGACGGCGGCGGCGTTGACCGACGTCACGGCCCGGCCGCCCAGGGTCTTGCCGAGGCGCTCGTCCAACGTGCGTGCGGTGGCTTCCAGATGGGACTTCGCGGCGCCGATCGCGCCCTGCCGGTAGATCGCCGCGGTGAGCGGCGAGCCGATGTAGGACAGGGCGACGGTGGTGAAGCCGTCGGCGAGCAGGGACCGGCCGGCCAGGAACGTGATCCACCGTTCCCAGTCGGTGCCGCCCATGACCGCCACGGTCTGCTCGACGTCGTCGCCCTCGGCCGGCGCGGTGGCGACCTCCTTCACCTCCGGGGCACCGTGGTCGTCGAAGACGAGGGTCTTGGTGGTGTACGGCGAGCCGATCGGCTTGAGGACCGAAGCGTGCACGTCGCCGGTGTCCGGGTCGGTGCGGCGAGGCGCGGCCACCGAGTAGACCAGGAAGTCGAGTCGTCCCCCGAACCGCTCGGCGAGGAGGTCGGCAACCTGCTCCTTCACCGTGTCGCTGAACGCGTCGCCGTTGAGGAAGACCATGTCCCGCCCGTGCTGTCGGGCGAGCCGGGCGGTGGCGGCGGTGCGGTACCAGCCGGCCGTGCCGGTGCGCCGCGCGGGCGCCTTCTCGAAGCACACGCCGATGCCACGGATACCGACACGGGCCAGGCCCGCGATCGTGGCGGCCAGGCCGTACCCGGCGGACGAGCCGATGACCAGGGCCACCGGTCCTTCGCCCCCGGCGGTGACCGGGGCGGGGACGGCCTGCCACATCTCTTCCACCAGCTGTCGGCAGCCGTCGGGGTGGGAGTCGAGGAACAGGAAGCCCCGGCTCTTGGGCGCGATGACGCGTTCGCTCACGGTGTGGTGCCCCAGGTGTCGTCACGGACAAGGACGAGGCGGCCGTCTCGGCCACCCCGTCCCGCAAGTCTGCGGCCGTGCGCGGGAACACGGTGATCTTGACCGGCACAACGATGTCCGGCCGGGCTTGGAGGGTTCCCACGAGGACCCGTCGTAGCCGTACCGGGGCGGCCGGTGGGGGACCGGGCCCGGCCGGTTCGTCATCTCGCCCGCAAGCCGTGCGCCCGGAACTGGTCACGGACGCGTTCGACGAGTGCGCCGTCCGGTACGGGGTTCTCACGGAGCGGGAAGGGGATGCCGAGCGCGTCGTACTTGTGGGCACCGAGTTTGTGGAAGGGCAGGACGTCGACGCGGTCGACGTTGTCCAGTCCCGCGAGGAAGCGGCCCAGCCCGTCGACGGCTGCCGGGTCGTCGGTCCATCCGGGAACCAGGACGTAGCGGATCCAGGCGGGGACGGCGAGCCGGTTCAGGCGGGTGGCGAAGTTGAGGGTCGGGGCCAGGTGGCCGCCGGTCAGGCGGCGGTAGGTGGCGGTGTCGAAGGACTTGATGTCGAGCAGGACGAGGTCGGTATCGGCCAGGAGCGCGTCGTCGGCCCGGATGCCGAGGGCGCCCGAGGTGTCCAGTGCGGTGTGCAGGCCCAGCTCCTTGCACCGGTGCAGCACTTCGGCGGTGAAGGCGGACTGGAGCAGGGGCTCGCCTCCGGTCAGGGTCACTCCCCCACCGGCCAGGTCGGTGAACTGCCGGTACCGCTCGATGCGCTCGACCACCTCGTCCACGGTGACCTCCCGCCCGTCGCGCATGTGCCAGGTGTCGGGGTTGGCGCAGTACAGGCAGCGCAGCGGGCAGCCGCTGAGGAACAGGACGAACCGGGTGCCGGGCCCGTCCACGCCGGTGGACAGGTCCCAGGAGTGGATGCGGCCGGTGGTCATCGCGCACCGTGGAAGGTGCGGTTGATGACGTCCAGCTGCTGTTCGCGGGTGAGCCGGACGAAGTTGACGGCGTAGCCGGAGACGCGGATGGTCAGGTCGGGGTAGTTGTCCGGGTGTTCCATGGCGTCCTGGAGTGTGGCCCGGTCGAGGACGTTGACGTTCATGTGGAAGCCGCCGGCGGTGGTGTAGGCGTCGAGGAGGCCGACGAGGTGCCCCGCCCGTTCCGCCGGGTCGTGCCCGAGGCCCTCCGGGGTGATGGTCGAGGTCAGCGAGATTCCGTCGCGTGCCTGGTCGTACGGGATCTTGGCGACGGACAGGGCGGAGGCGGCCATGCCGTGGTGGTCGCGGCCGTTCATCGGGTTGGCGCCCGGGGCGAAGGGGGTGCCGGCACGGCGGCCGTCGGGTGTGGTGCCGGTGTGCTTGCCGTAGACGACGTTGGAGGTGATCGTGAGCACGGACAGCGTGTGTTCGGCATTGCGGTGGGTGGGGTGGCGGCGCACCTTGGCCATGAAGGAGCGGACCAGCTCGACCGCGATGCCGTCCGCGCGGTCGTCGTCGTTGCCGTAGGCCGGGTAGTCGCCCTCGACCAGGTAGTCGACGGCGAGCCCGGTGGCGTCCCGGATGACCTTGACGCGGGCGTGCTTGATGGCCGAGAGGCTGTCGGTCGCCACGGACAGGCCCGCGATGCCGCACGCCATGGTGCGGTGGACGGGGTGGTCGTGCAGGGCCATCTCGATACGTTCGTAGGCGTACTTGTCGTGCATGTAGTGGATCACGTTGAGCGCGTTGACGTAGGTCGCGGCGAGCCAGTCCAGCGTGCGGTCGTAGGCCTCGGCCACCTCTGCGTGGTCGAGGTACTCGCCGGTCAGCGGGGCCGTCGCCGGGGCCACCTGCTCGCCGCTCATCTCGTCGCGGCCGCCGTTGATCGCGTACAGCAGGGCCTTGGCGAGGTTCACGCGGGCACCGAAGAACTGCATCTGGCTGCCCACGGCCATCGCGGACACGCAGCAGGCGATCGCGGTGTCGTCACCGGTACGCGGCCGCAGGAGCTCGTCGGACTCGTACTGGATGGAGCTGGTGTCGATGGACACCTGGGCGGTGAACCGCTTGAAGCCCTCGGGCAGTCGCGGGGACCACAGCACGGTCAGGTTGGGCTCCGGGGCGGGGCCGAGGTTGTACAGGGTCTGCAGGAACCGGAACGAGGTGCGGGTGACCAGGGGGCGGCCGTCCTCACCGATGCCGCCGATGGACTCCGTGACCCAGGTGGGGTCTCCGGAGAACAGCGCGTCGTACTCCGGTGTGCGCAGGAACCGCACGATCCGCAGCTTGATCACGAAGTCGTCGATGAGCTCTTGGGCGCGGCTCTCGTCCATGCGGCCCTCGTCGAGGTCGCGCTGGAGGTAGACGTCCAGGAAGGTGGAGGTCCGGCCCAGGGACATGGCCGCGCCGTTCTGCTCCTTCACGGCGGCGAGGAAGCCCAGGTACAGCCACTGGACGGCCTCGTGCGCGGTGGCGGCGGGACGGGACACGTCGCAGCCGTAGGAAGCGGCCATCCGCTCGAGCTCGCCCAGCGCCCGGATCTGCTCAGCCAGTTCCTCGCGGTCGCGGATCACGTCGCCCGTGGACGGGAGCCCGTCCAGCCTCGCCCGCTCGGCGCGCTTGGCCTCGATCAGCCGGCCGGTCCCGTAGAGGGCGACGCGGCGGTAGTCGCCGATGATCCGGCCCCGCCCGTAGGCGTCGGGCAGGCCCGTGATGATGCCGGCCCTGCGGGCCCGCAGCATTTCGGGGGTGTAGGCGTCGAAGACACCGTCGTTGTGGGTCTTGCGGTACGTGCCGAAGACGGTGGTGACGAACGGGTCCGGCTCGAAGCCGTACGCGCGCAGCCCGTTCTCGACCATGCGCAGTCCGCCGTTGGGCATGATGGCCCGCTTCAGCGGGGCGTCGGTCTGCAACCCGACGATCAGCTCCCGGTCGCGGTCGATGTAGCCGGGCGCGTGGGAGGTGATGGTGGAGGGCGTGGCGGTGTCGACGTCGAGTACGCCCTTGCGGCGCTCCTCGGGGAAGAGAGCGGCTACGGCGCTCCATACGGCGAGGGTGCGGTCGCTGGGACCGGCGAGGAACGCGGCGTCCCCCTCGTACGGTGTGTAGTTCGCCTGGATGAAGCCGCGGACGTCGATGTGCCGCTGCCACCGGCCACCGGTGAAACCGCGCCACGCGGTGTCGGTGGGGATGGTGCCGGCAGGGGGCTGGGCGGTCACGGTCATCTCGTCATCTCCAGGGTGCTGGGGCGGCCGGGGGTCGGTGAGGATCGCCAGGGCCTCACCTCTCGATGGTGTCCGTCGGCCCTGCCGCCGGGACAGAGCCGAACAGGCAGGTGGGGCCGCCGACCGGCCCGTGTGTACCGGACGGGAGAGGGCCGGTGGTCCCGATGGCGCGCGGGACGTTCCGCCCTCCCCCGCGGCACCGCGGGACGGGTGGACCGGCACTCGCGGACCGGCACTCGCGGACCGGCGCCCGCCGATGGGGTGCCGGGCCCACGGGCAGCGTTCGGGCAGGGCGGTGCGGGGTCACGCGCTCGGGTCGTCGCCGTTCGCCGCCAGGGCCGCCCGGCCGGCCTCCAGGCGGGCGACCGGAACGCGGAAGGGCGAGCAGGAGACGTAGTCCAGTCCGGTGTCGTGGAAGAAGTGGACCGACGCGGGGTCGCCTCCGTGCTCCCCGCACACGCCGATCTTCAGGTCCGGGCGGGCTGCCCGGCCCTCCTCGACCGCGATCCGCACCAGCCGGCCGACGCCTTCGCGGTCGATCGTCTCGAACGGGGAGACGGGGAAGATGCCCTTGTCGAGGTACGCGGAGAAGAACGCGGCCTCGACGTCGTCGCGCGAGAAGCCCCAGGTGGTCTGTGTCAGGTCGTTCGTACCGAAGGAGAAGAACTGCGCCTCCTTCGCGATCCGGCCGGCGGTGAGGGCCGCCCTGGGCAGTTCGATCATGGTTCCGACGGGGCAGGCGATGTCCACGCCCGTCTCTTCCGAGACCCGCGCCAGGACCCGGTCCACTTCCTCCCGTACGAGGTGGAGCTCCTCGACCGCGTCCACCAGCGGGACCATGATCTCCGCCCGGGGGTCGCCGCCCGCCCGCCTGCGCGCGACGACGGCCTCGGCGAGCGCGCGTACCTGCATGGCCACCAGCCCGGGCACCACGAGCCCCAGGCGTACGCCGCGCAGGCCGAGCATCGGGTTCTCCTCGTGCATGCGCGTGACGGCCGCCAGGAGTTCGGTGTCGTGCGGGTCGGGTGGCGTGCCGAGGGCTTCGCCGCGTGCGAGACGGACGGCGAGTTCCGTACGGTCCGGCAGGAACTCGTGCAGCGGCGGGTCGAGCAGCCGGACGGTGACCGGCAGTCCGTCCATCGCTTCGAGGATGCCGGTGAAGTCCTGCCTCTGGAGCGGCAGCAGCGCGGCGAGCGCCGCCTCGCGTTCGGTGTCGCCGTGCGCGAGGATCATCCTCTCGACGAGCGGGCGCCGGTCGCCCAGGAACATGTGCTCGGTGCGGCACAGGCCGATTCCCTGGGCGCCGAAGCGGCGGGCGCGGGCCGCGTCCTCGGGGGTGTCGGCGTTCGCCCGGACCTCCAGGCCCCGTACGGCATCCGCCCGGCGCATGAGCCGGTCCACGTCACGCACCGGCTGCCGGGCCGTGCCGTCGGCCGGCAGCACGCCACCCTCGTCGAAGTACCGCATGACCTCGGAGTCGACCAGGGGTACGGAGCCGAGGCGCACCAGGCCCTGCGAGCCGTCGACGGAGACGACCGTGCCTTCGGGGACCGTCACGCCACCGGCGGTGAAGCGCCGCTCCCGTGTGTCCACGACGATGTCCTCCGCCCCGCAGACGCACACCTTGCCCATGCCGCGTGCGACGACCGCGGCGTGGCTGGTCTTCCCGCCGCGGCTGGTGAGCACCGCCTGGGCGGCGACCATGCCCGGCAGGTCGTCGGGCGTCGTCTCCTGTCGTACGAGCACGACCTTCTCGCCGGCGGCCGCCCTGCGGACCGCTTCCGCGGAGTCGAACACGACGGCTCCCACGGCCGCTCCCGGTGAGGCGGGCACGCCTCGCGCGATGACCTCGCTGGTGTCCGTGGCGGCGAAACGGGGGAACATCAGCCGTGCGAGCGCCTCACCGCTGACCCGGCCCAGCGCCTCCCGCTCGCTGATGAGTCCTTCGTCGGCGAGTTGGGAGGCGATGCTGAACGCGGCCTGGGCGGTGCGCTTGCCGACGCGGGTCTGGAGCATCCACAGGGTGCCGCGCTCGATGGTGAACTCGATGTCGCACAGGTCGCGGTAGTGGGCCTCCAGCTGGTCCATGTAGCCGCACAGCCGCGTGAACGACGTGGGGTCGAGGCCGGCCAGGTCCTGGAGGGGAACGGTGTTGCGGATGCCGGAGACGACGTCCTCGCCCTGGGCGTCGGGCAGGTAGTCACCGTAGACGCCCGGTCGGCCGGTTGCCGGGTCCCGGGTGAAGGCGACGCCGCTGCCGGAGTCGGGACCGAGGTTGCCGAAGACCATGGCCTGGATGTTGACGGCGGTGCCCAGGTCGTCCGGGATGTGTTCACGGCGGCGGTAGAGGCGTGCGCGCTCGCCGTTCCAGGAGGTGAACACGGCAAGGACCGCCCGCCGCAGCTGCTCGGCCGGATCCTGCGGGAATTCCTCCCCGGTCTGCTCCCGGATCAGGTCCTTGAAGGTTTCGACGAGCCGGATGAGGTCGCAGGCGTCCAGCTGTGAGTCGTCGGTCCGGTGGTGCTCCTTCTTGACGGCGGCGAGCGCCTCCTCGAAGTGGGCGCCGTCGACGCCCATGACCGTAACGCCGAACATCTGCACGAGGCGCCGGTAGGAGTCCCAGGCGAAGCGTTCGCGCTCGGGTGTCTTGGCCAGGCCCAGGACCGCGCAGTCGTTCAGCCCGATGTCGAGGATGGTCTCCATCATGCCCGGCATGGAGAACTTCGCCCCCGAGCGGACGGACAGCAGGAGGGGGTCGTCCACCTGGCCGAGGCGCTTCCCGGCCGCTCGTTCCAGCGCCGCGAGATGCTCGCCGATCTGCCGGTCGAGGCCGGCCGGGGGCTGGCCGGTGGCGAGGAAGACCCGGCAGGCCTCGGTGGTGACGGTGAAACCGGGCGGCACGGGCAGGCCCATGCGCGCCATCTCCGCGAGATTCGCGCCCTTGCCTCCCAGGAGACCGGCCCGTTCCCGGCCGCCCTCGGAGAAGTCGTACACATAGGTGGTCATGGCTGCTCGCCCGTCTCTTCGGTGGGTGCCGGGTCCCCGGGAGGGGCACGGGCATGTGGCCGTGTGCTCAGGAGCGGTGGTCCGTCAGTCGTGCGGCACGACCGCGACGGGAGCCAGCGAGTGGTGGACGACGGCGTGGGTGACGGCCCCGATGTGGGTGCCGAGCCGCGCGCGCCGGTTGCGGCGGCCCACCACGACGAGCCGGGCCCCCGGCGTGGCCTGCGCGAGGTCGTGCGCAGGCCGGCCCTGGTGGCATTCGCGGACGACGGACACGTTCGGGTACTTCTCCGTCCACGGGGCCAGCGCTTCGTCGAGCGCCCGGCGCGCGTCCTGGGCGACCTCCGCCATGACCAGCTGCAGGGCGCCGCCCATGTCGGGTCCGTAGAGCGTCGGAACGGCCCAGGTGTGCAGCACCCGCAGGCCGCAGCCGTACCGGTCGGCCTGGGCGAAGCCGAAGGCGAGCACCTCGTCGCCGGGCGCGGACACGTCCAGACCGACGACCACCTCTCCGGCCGGACCGCTTTCCCCCGCCGCCGCACGGTTGTGCGGGCGGACCAGGACCACGGGGCGCTCGGTGCGGGCGAGCACGGCCAGCGAGACGGACCCGGCGAGGAAGCCGGCCAGAGCGCCCAGGCCACGTGAGCCGAGCACCAGCAGCTCCGCCTCCTGCGCGGCGCACAGCTCCTCCACCGGGTCACCGCAGACCCATGCCGTCTCGATCCCGAGCTCCGGGTGACGCCGGCGCAGCCGCCGCTCCGCCGTACCGAGCGCCCGCTCACCCCACCCCCGGGCCGTCGCCTGGTCCACCAAGCGCGTACGCGGGTCGTCGTCCTTGCCCCAGACCTGGAGCAGCCGCAGCGGCGCCCCGCGGCGCAGTGCCTCCTCAGCAGCCCAGTCCACGGCGGCCAGGCTTTCACGGGAACCGTCGAAGCCAACGGTGACGGTGCGGGACATAACGGCTCCTCAGGAGAACGGGGACGGGTCTTCGCCTCAACAGTGGCCTCCCCGCGATACGCCGCGGAGGGGCCACAAGTCCCTGCCGCGGGACCTGTAGTCCCCATGCCCGCGCACGACCGGGCGGCGGTCGGACGTCGTGGCCGAACGGCCGGAACACAGGGCCGAGTGGCCCTCCGGAAACGGTGCCCGCATCGCTGATGCTGGGAAGAGAAGAAGGGGGCGGCCCGGACGGCCGTGCCCGTCGAACGATATGGAGGCAGCCCCCATGACCCGCGCCATCACCGTCGGAGTGGACGGATCTGCGGAAAGCCTGGCAGCGGCCGACTGGGCGGCACGCGAAGCCGGGATCCGGAAGGTACCGCTGCGCATCGTGCACGCCTGGCTGTGGCAGCCGCTGGACGTACCCGTCGTCCAGGACGAGGAGGCTCAGGCCGAGGCCGCACGCGCCGTGCTGCGCGAGGCCGGGAAGCACGTCGCCGAGCGGTATCCGGACCTGGCCGTCACCGCTGAAGTGGTGCACGACACGGCGGTCGCCGCACTGCTCGGCGAGGCGGAACGGTCCGAGATGCTGGTCCTCGGTTCACGCGGGCACGGCGCCCTGATGGGCTTCCTGCTGGGCTCGTACGGACAGCAGGTGATCGCCGGCTCGACCCGGCCGGTGGTGTCGGTCCGGTCCCGGGACGGGAAGACGCTTTCGGGGGCGGGCGGCGAGGTCGTCGTGGGCCAGCAGGGCACGCCCGAGGACTGCGACGCGGTGCTCGGGTTCGCCTTCGAGGCCGCGGCCGCCCGCGGCGCCGCCGTTCGCGCGGTGCGGGCCTGGAGCCTGCCGCCCGTCTACGCCTACAGCCCCGGCTCGATGGTGCTGGCCGACGAGGCCGGAGGGCTGGAGCCGTTCGAGAAGCAGGCGCTGGCGGAGGCACTCGCTCCGTGGCGTGCACGCTACCCCGACGTGCCGGTCGTCGAGCACGTCGAGATCGGCAGCGGAGGGCAGGTGCTGCTGTCGGCCGCGTCGAGCGCGCAGTTGCTCGTGGTCGGGCGCCGGGCACGCCGCGCGCCCGTCGGTACCCGCATCGGGTCCGTCGCCCACGCCGCGCTGCACCACGCCCCCTGCCCCGTCGCCGTCGTGCCACACGCCTGACGGCCTCATGGGTCGGCCGACCCCTCCGACGGACACGCGGAAGCGGCCCGTGCCCGGCATCCGGGAAGGATGCCGGGCACGGGCCGCTCAGCCGGTTCGCGAGTGCGTGAGCATGCGCTGCCTGCGCTGCCTGCGCTCAGCTCCTCGGGCGGCCGTCACGCCCTGTTGAGCCGCCCGCTCGGATCGCCCTGGGCGGACAGTGCCTGGGTGGCGATGACGGCGGCCTGCACCCGCCGTTCGACGCCGAGCTTGGCCAGCAGCCGGGAGATGTTGTTCTTGACCGTCTTCTCCGCCAGGTAGAGCCGCTTGCCGATCTCCCGGTTGGTCAGCCCTTCCCCCACCAGGGCGAGGATCTCGCGCTCCCGCTCCGTCAGGCCGGGCAGGCCCTGCGGGTGCTCTTCCTCGGGGGCTCCGCCGCGCAGCCGGGCCATCACCCGGGCCGTGGCCCCGGGGTCCAGCATGGACTGGCCGGAGGCGACCGTCCGCACCGCGTTGACCAGGTCGGTGCCGGTGATCTGCTTGAGGACGTAGCCGGACGCGCCGGCCATGATCGCGTCGAGCAGCGCCTCCTCGTCGTCGAACGACGTCAGCATCAGGCAGGCGAGGTCGGGCATGCTGGAGCGCAGCTCCCTGCAGACGCTCACGCCGTCCCCGTCCGGCAGACGCACGTCCAGGACGGCTACGTGCGGGCGCAGTGCGGGCACGCGGACGAGCGCCTGCTCGACCGTGCCCGCCTCCCCGACGACGGTCAGGTCCGGCTCGGCATCCAGCAGATCGTGCACACCGCGGCGCACCACCTCGTGATCGTCGAGGAGGAAGACCCTGACCGGTTCCTTCTCGGTGAGGCCGCCGCTGCTGTCCGTCATTGCACACTCCGTGTTCGCCGTTTTGTTCCGCCGCAGGCGGACCCACTGCATGGTGCCGCGCGACAGGGACCATCGGCCAGGGCCGGATGGCCCTGATGTGCGGCACACCCCCACATTCTGATGCCCCTGACAGCGCCGGCTCGCATCCGGGTCGGCCAGCGTGCGGCGAGGTGTCGTCAGGAAGGCCTTGGCCACGGTGGCCGTCGCCCCGGCCGGGGAACCCGATCTCCACACCGCGGCACGCATCGAGCCGGCGTCGGCGGCCCGGACCGCACCCGGCCCCGCTCCTTCGCCCGGCCCCTCCGAAGCGACAGGGCCGTTTGGCAGGACGGCTTGACTTCCGACCCGCACGAAGGGTCCGTTCGGCCCTATTGCCGACGGCCGTCCGCAGGGACGCTGGCTGACGGCACGTGGTGCCACCCGGGACCGAGCCAGAGCAGAAGGTGAGCATGATGCAGGACGAAGCCACGCATCGAACGGTGGATGACCACCGGGAGGCGGTGGCGCCCAGGCGCATGACACGACTCCACCGCGCCGAGGCGCTGCGCCTGCTCGGCAGCGTCTCCCTGGGGCGCATCGTCTTCACCCAGCACGCCCTGCCGGCCGTCCGCCCCGTCAACCACCTCATGGACGGCGACGACATCATCGTCCAGCTCCACGACGGCGCGACGCTCACCTCCATCGTCGCGCCCAGCGACGCCATAGGCGTCGTGGTCGCGTACGAGGCGGACGTCATCGACCCGGACACGCACATCGGCTGGAGCGTCGTGGTGACCGGCTACGCCCACCGGGTCACCGATCCCGGTGAACTCGCGCGCTTCGCCGCCCGCCTGCGCCCGTGGATCGACCACCCCGACATGAACGCCGCGCTACGCATCCAGCCCGACCTGGTCACGGGCTTGCAGCTCACCACGTAGCGCGCCGACCGGGCAGGCGGCCCCCCTCCGGTGTCACGGCAGGAGGTCACCGCGACCGGAGCCCCCTCCCACAAGGGGCGGAGGGGGCGTGCGGCGGTGTCACGCGTACGGACCGGCGTCCTGCGAGAGCGGGGTCACCGGGCCGTCACGCGCCGACGGTGAGTGGCGCCCGCCACACGAGCCGGCTGCCGCCCGCGTCGGGGCGCTCGATCGTCAGCGTGCCGCCCATGCGGTGAGCCCGTTCCTCAAGGTTGCTCAGGCCGCTGCGCCTGCCTCCGTCGGGGATGCCCCGGCCGTTGTCCGTCACGGTGAGGATGACTTCGTGGCTGGTGGCCTGCAGGGCGACCTCGACGCGCGACGCGTGGGCGTGGCGGGCGGCGTTGCTCAGCATTTCGGTGAGGGCCGCCGTGACGTGCTCGGCCACCTGCTCCGGAACGTCCGTGTCGAGGAGTCCTTCCATGCTGAGGCGCGGCGGGAAGCCGAGCGTGGTCGCCGTCTCGCCCACCGCGCGGGCCACGTGTGCCCGAAGACTCGGTCCCGTGTGCTCGTCTCGTGCGCGCAGGCCGAAGATGGTGGAGCGGATGATCTTGATGGTTTCGTCGAGGTCGCCGACGGCGCGCGAGATGCGTTCGGCGGCGCCCTCGTTCTGCACCAGCCGGCCGGCGCTCTGCAGGGTCATACCGGTCGCGAACAGCCGCTGGATGGCGAGGTCGTGCAGATCGCGGGCGATGCGGTCGCGGTCCTCCAGGAGGGCGAGCTGCTCGGTGTCACTACGGCGCTGGGCCAGCTCCAGGGCGAGGGCGGCCTGTCCGGCGAAGGCCAGGAGAGGTTCCAGTTCCGCCTCGGTGAAGACGGGTTCTCCCGAGTGGCGGGCGAGCAGCAGGACGCCTCTGGTGTCCTTGGCGGCGGTGCCCAGGGGGACGGCGACCGCCGGCCCCAGGCCGTCGAAGCGACCCGGGCCCGCGGCGTAGCGGTCGTCCGCGTCGAGGCCGACGGTGGTCACGGGTGCGCCGGCCGTGTAGGCGGCGCCGGACAGGGTGCCGTCGACCGGGACCACCAGGCCGCGGCGGCTGTCACTGTCCGCACCGATGGCCAGCTCGACGACGAGGTCGTCCGTCCCGGCGACGGGCACGGACACGTCGGCGAGCGCTGCGCCCGTGATCTCCTCGGCGCGGCGGGCGATGAGCTCCAGGACCTCCCGGCGCGGACTGCCGGAGAGCAGGCTGCTGGTGATCTCCGCGTTCGCCCGCAGCCATCGCTGCTGGCGCTGCGACGCCTCGTAGAGCCGGGCGTTGTCGATGGCCACACCAGCCGCGACGGACAGGGTGGAGATCACCGACTCGTCCTCGGCGTCGAAGTCCAGGCCACCGCGCTTGCCGGTCAGGTAGAGGTTGCCGAACACCTCGTTCCGCACGCGGATCGGCACGCCCAGGAACGTCCGCATGGGCGGATGGTGGGCAGGGAATCCGTACGATGCCTCGTCCGCGCTCAGGTCGGTGAGCCTCAGCGGCTCAGGACGCCGGATGAGCTTTCCCAGGATCCCGTGTCCCGCGGGCAGGGGACCGATCCTGGCGATCTCCTCGTCCGTGAGCCCGTGGGTGAGGAACTGCGACAGGGTCCGGCCGTCGGGTCCGATGACCCCGAGGGCTCCGTACTGGGCGTCGACCAGCAGTGCGGCGGCCTCCACGATGCGTCGCAGCACCTGGGAGAGGTCGAGCTCGCGCCCCACCGAAACGACCGCCTCGAGCAGGCTGTGCACCCGGTCCCGGGTGCCGCGGGCCGCGTTGATACGCGCCTGCAGTTCCTCGAGCAGCTCGTCGAGCCGCATCTGAGGCATCCGCGACAACGGCTCCTCCACCCCCATTTGGCCTCCTGACCTTGATCACCCGCTGTAGACCGACAGGATATCGGGCCGCGCGGGTGATCCTACGGTCAGATGGCGGGCAGTGGCCGGGGCCCGGCGTAGTAGGCCGTGCGCATGATGTCCTCCATGTCGTCCAGCATCGGCATGCGCGGGTTGGCCGGGGCGCACTGGTCCTCATAGGCGTTCAGTGCCTGCTGCGGCAGCGCGCCGATGAAGGCGGCCTCGTCGATGCCCAGGGCCCGGAAGGACGGTTCGATGCCGACGGCGTCCCGCAGCCGTTCCACCGCGGCGGCGTACGAGGCCACGCCCTCGGCGGGGGTGGATGCCGGGAGCCCGAGGGCACCGGCGATGTCCTGGAAGCGCTCGGGGGCCCGGTAGCTCTCGTACTTGGGCCATCCCGTCAGCTTGGCGGGAACGGTGCCGTTGTAGCGGATCACGTGCGGCAGGAGGATCGCGTTGGTCCGCCCGTGGGCGATGTGGAAGGTGGCCCCCAGGGTGTGGGACATGGCGTGGACGATGCCGAGGAAGGCGTTGCCGAAGGCCATGCCGGCGATGGTGCCCGCGTTGTGCATCTTCTCCCGTGCCAGGCTCCGTCGTGCCGCCTCGCCGGTGACCGCCGCCTCGAGGTTGTTGAAGATCAGCTTGATGGCGTGCAGCGCCAGACCGTCGGTGAAGTCGTTGGCGTACACGGAGACGTACGCCTCGGTGGCGTGCGTGAGGGCGTCGAAGCCGCTGTCGGCGGCGAGCGACGCGGGCAGGTCGGCGGTCAGGACGGGGTCGATGATCGCGACGCTGGGCGTCAGGGCGTAGTCGGCCAGCGGGTACTTCTTGCCGGTCTCCGGGTCGGAGATCACCGCGAAGGGGGTGACCTCGGCGCCGGTGCCCGAGGTGGTGGGGACGCAGACCAGGCGGGCCCGCTTGCCGAGCACGGGGAAGCGGAAGGCGCGCTTGCGGATGTCGGAGAACTTCTGCCGCATGTCGGCGAAGTCGACGTCCGGCTGTTCGTAGAGCAGCCACATCACCTTCGCCGCGTCCATGGGGGATCCGCCGCCCAGGGCGATGATGGTGTCCGGCCGGAAGTCACGCATGAGGGCCGCGCCGCGCTGCACGGAGTCGATGCTCGGCTCCGGTTCGACGTCGTCGATGACCTGGATGGTCACGGGCTGCTGCCGCTGTTGCAGGACGCGGCTGACGCGCTCCACGTAACCGAGGCGGGTCATGGTGGCGTCGGTGACCACGGTGACGCGGTGGACCTCGGGCATCGCGGCGAGGTAGCGGATGGCCTGGGGCTCGAAGTAGATCTTCGGCGGCACCTTGAACCACTGCAGGTTGTTCTGCCGGGTGGTGACGCGCTTGATGTTGAGCAGCTGGGCCGCCGAGACGTTGTCCGAGACCGAGGTACTGCCCCAGGAACCGCAGCCCAGGGTCAGGGACGGAAGCAGACGGTTGTAGATGCCGCCGATCGCGCCCTGCGAGGACGGCGAGTTGACGATGATCCGTACGGTCTTCATCCGGCGGCCGTAGCGCTCCGCGAGGGCCGGGTCACCGGTGTGGATCACCGCGCTGTGCCCCTGGCCGTGGAAGTCGACCATGTCCGCCGCGAGGTCGAAGCCCTCCTCGGTGGACTCGGCCCGCAGCACGGTGAGGACCGGGCAGAGCTTCTCCCGCGTCAGCGGCTCGTCGGGCCCGACGTGACTCGCCTCGGCCAGGATGAGCGACGTGTCGGCGGGGACGGTGAACCCGGCCTGTTCGGCGATCCGGTCCGGGCTCTGCCCGACGGCGGCCGGGTTGACGCGGCCCTGTCGACCGGCCGGGTCCGGCGGGAACAGGTAGGTCTCCAGCATCCGCTTCTCCTCGGCGGTCGCGACGTACGCGTGCAGGCGCCGGAACTCGGCGAGCGCCTCGTCGTACACGTCGGTGTCGAGGATGACCGCCTGCTCGGACGCGCAGATCATGCCGTTGTCGAAGGACTTGGACAGAACGAGGTCGTTGACCGCCCGGCGCAGGTCCGCGCTGTGGTGCACGTAGGCGGGCACGTTGCCGGCGCCGACGCCGACGGCGGGCTTGCCGGCCGAGTAGGCGGCCTTGACCATGGCGTTGCCGCCGGTCGCCAGGATCAGCGCGACTCCCGGGTGGCGCATGAGGAGGCTGGTGGCCTCGATGGAGGGTTCCTCGATCCACTGCACGCAGTGCTCGGGCGCTCCGGCGGCGATGGCGGCGTCCCGCACGATGCGCGCGGCCTCGGCGCTGCACACCTGCGCGGACGGGTGGAAGGCGAACACGACGGGGTTGCGCGTCTTCAGCGCCAGCAGCGCCTTGAAGATGGTGGTGGACGTCGGGTTGGTGACGGGCGTGACCGCGCAGAGCACGCCGACGGGTTCGGCGATCTCGATGATGCCCTCGATGTCGTCGCGGCCGACGACGCCGACCGTCTTCGTCCGGGACATGCTGTGGGTGACGTGCTCGCAGGCGAACATGTTCTTCGCCGCCTTGTCCTCGAAGACACCCCGCCCGGTCTCCTCCACCGCCAAGCGCGCCAGGGCGGTGTGCTGGTCCAGGGCGGCCACCGACGCCTTGGCGACGATGTGGTCGACCTGCTCCTGCGTGAACGACTCGAAGTCGGCGAGCGCCTTGGAGGCGTTGTCGACCAGCAGGTTCACGGCGATGCGCGCGTCCGAAGGGGCACTGTCGAGGGCACCGTCGGAGGTGGTGCGGGGGTCACTGGTCGCCTGAGTCATGGAGAGCTCCCTGGATGTGGGTGGCGCAGCGGCCACACGTGGCCGGCCACCGGGACGGCCGTCCGTTCTGTCACCTACAGCCTTCCGCCGCACGGGCTCGCGGCGAAGGTCCCGAAGGTCCCGCAGCGGGGCCCGATGGTCTCCGGCCCCTCCCGCTCAGGCGTCCCTGCGGTCCCACTCGGGCGCCACCCGGGCCCACTCCCGCGCCCATTGCGCGCTGCGGCGGCGCTCACACCGCCGTCGTACGCTCCGGTGGACGGCGAGCGCCGTGGAACCGAGGGTCACCGTGACGGCGAGTGCGGCCACCGCGGCATCGACCCGTGCGGCAGCCGGGCCGAGCGGTGCGGAGACCATCTCGCCTTCGCCGTCGGTCCACAGCGGTACGCCCGCTCCGCGCTCCGGGTGGCTTCCGGCCGGCACCCGGCCGGTGTGCGCGGTGCCGTCGGCGGCGGTCCACCGCACGGTGACGCGGGTGCGGCTGCCGGCCCCGGCCGCGGGTGCCGCGGCGGCGTCCACCGGCACCGCCTCGGTGAGGTGGCGCTCCGCCCGCTGACGGGCCCGGCCGTCCAGCACGGCCTCCCATGTCACCGCGCCGCCCAGGGGCGCGCCGATGAACCCGATCACCGCCGAGGCCAGGATGATCCAGCCCTCCACCAGGTACGAGCGGCGGCGCAGGGGATTGCGCCGCCACCGCCACAGCCACGGCCCGGCTTTCCGCACCCTCACGGCGTCCGCTTCCGAAGCCGCGCCCCGTCGGCCGCTCACCGCGCGTCGAGCAGCGCGGCGACGTACTGGGTCAGGTCGACGAGGCGGTTGGTGTAGCCCCACTCGTTGTCGTACCAGCCGAAGACCTTGACCAGGTCCCCGTGGGCCTGCGTCAGCGGGGCGTCCACGATGCACGAGGCGGGGTCGCCGACGATGTCGCGCGAGACGATCGGGGCGTCGCTCACCCGCAGGACGCCCTTCAGCGGTCCCTCGGCAGCCTCCCGGAACGCGTCGTTGACGTCCTGCGCGGACACCTGCTGTGCCAGTACCAGGCTGAGGTCGGTCAGCGAGCCGTCCTCGACCGGCACGCGCACGGCGATGCCGTCGAGGGCGCCCGCGAGTTCCGGGAGCACCAGGCCGACGGCGCGGGCGGCGCCGGTGCTGGTCGGGATGATGTTCACCGCGGCCGTACGGCCCCGGCGCAGGTCCTTGTGCGGGCCGTCGAGCACGACTTGGTCGTTGGTGTAGCCGTGGATGGTGGTCATCAGCCCCTTGACGATGCCGAAGCGCTCGTGGAGGACCTTCACCATGGGGGCCACGCAGTTGGTGGTGCAGGACGCGTTGGAGATCACGTGGTCCATTCGCGGGTCGTAGGTGGACTCGTTGACGCCCATGACGATGGTGGCGTCGACGCCCTTGCCGGGGACGGAGAGCAGCACCTTGCGTGCTCCTGCCGTCACGTGCCGGCCGGCCTCCTCCTTGGTGCGGAAGCGGCCGGTGGCCTCGATGACGATGTCCACGCCGAGCGCGTCCCACCGGAGGTCGGCGGGGTCGCGCTGCGACGTGACCGCGATGCGGTGACCGTCCACCGTGATGGATTCGCCGTCGTGGTCGACGGTGCGGTGAAGCCGGCCGTAGGTGGAGTCGTAGGTGAGCAGGTGGGCCAGCGCCGCCGGGGAGGCCAGGTCGTTGACGGCCACCACCTCGAGAGGGGTGCCGCTGTGTGCCTCCGCGCGTTCCATGACGGAGCGCAGGTAGTTCCGGCCGATGCGTCCGAAGCCGTTGATCCCGATGCGTACGGTCATCTCCGCCGCCCTTCCGATGGGTGCCGATGCGAGTGACGCCAGCCTGTGGGCTCGGCCGCGCCGGGGGCAGGGGTCGAACGGGGCCGCCCCGGGGCCGCCCGGCCCTCCTCCGAGGGGGCCCGCCCGGCCCTGCCCTTTGCGGGCCGAACGGCCCGCCGTACAGGTCCTGACCGGTTCTGTCCCGTGCTCGTGCCCGGCGCCACGCTGGAAGCAACGGCAAACATGAGGAGTGGGCGATGAAGGCAGCAGTGGTGAAGGTGCTCGGCGGGCCGCTGGTGATCGAGGAGCGGCCCGACCCCGTACCCGGCCCCGGCCAGGTGCGCGTCCGGGTCGAGGCGTGCGGACTGTGCCACACGGACATCCACGCCGCGCACGGCGACTGGCCGGTCCAGCCCACCCCGCCGTTCGTTCCCGGACATGAGGGTGTCGGCATCGTCGAGGAGCTCGGCGACGGCGTCACGCACCTGTCGGTCGGGCAGCGCGTGGCCGTGCCGTGGCTGGGCTGGGCCTGTGGGCGCTGCGAGCACTGCCTGTCGGGCTGGGAGACGCTGTGCGAGCAGCAGGTCAACACCGGTTACGGCGTCGACGGCGGGTACGCCGAGAAGATGCTGGCCCACGCAGACTTCGCGCAGCCCGTTCCCGACGGCATCGACCCGCGCGAGGCGGCTCCGCTCACCTGCGCCGGGGTGACCACGTACAAGGCGCTGAAGGTCGCCGGTGTCGGACCGGCGGACCTCGTGGCGATCTCCGGCATCGGCGGACTGGGACACCTGGCCGTGCAGTACGCGAAGATCGCCGGGGCGACGGTGGCCGCGATCGACGTCTCCGACGAAAAGCTCCAGCTCGCCGCCGACCTCGGCGCGGACATCCTGATCGACGCCCGCAAGGAAGACCCGGCAGCCGTACTCCAGCAGCACGGTGGAGCCCACGCCGCCCTCGCGCTGGCGGTCAACGAGGAGACTTTCGCGACCGTGTTCGCGGGACTGCGCCGGGGCGGGAAGCTGGTCATGGTGGCCCTGCCCGCCGACGGCACCATCCAGGTCCCGATCTTCTCCACCGTGCTCGGCGGGACCTCCGTCATCGGCTCGATCGTCGGCACCCGCCAGGACCTGGCCGAAGTCTTCCAGCTGCACGCCGCCGGCCGGACCCGCGTGATCTACGAGACCCGGCCGCTGACGTCCGTCAACGAATGCATCGACGAGGTGCTCAAGGGAACGGTGAAGGCTCGCATCGTCTTCGAGATGTGAGGCACCCCGTGTTTTCCCGGCCCCCAGGTCGCCTTCGGCGGCTGCCAGAAACCTGCGAAACGACTGGAGAGAGCCATGGTCAGAGAGCGGACTGTGGGCGAAGTGATGACCAGCGAGGTCGTCGGGGCACGCCCGGACACCTCCTTCAAGGAACTGGCCCGGCTGCTCACCGTCCACCGGATCAGCGGCCTGCCGGTGGTGGACGACGATGACAAGGTCATGGGCGTGGTCTCCCAGACGGACCTCATCAAGAGGCAGGCGGGTCGCGGCCGGGACGGATCGGGCCGGCGCCGGGCACTGTGGAACCTGAGGCGACTGGCAGGCGCCCGCGCCACCGCGGCACCCGCCCTGGTGGCCCGCGAGCTGATGACCAGCCCCGCTGTCACCGTGCATCCCGAGCAGCGCGTCGTCGACGCCGCACGCATCATGGAACGCCGCCACATCGACCGGCTGCCCGTGGTGGACGAGGAGGACCGCCTCATCGGCATCACCACCCGACGTGATCTTCTGCGCGTCTTCCTGAGGACGGACGAGGAGATCCGCGCGGACGTGGCCGACGCCGTTTCCGCCCGGGCTCCGGCCGTCCACCGCACTGACGGGCTGCACATCGACGTCCGGGACGGGATGGTCACCATGGCGGGCTCGCCAGGAGCGGAGGTCGATGCGTTCTTGTTGATCCGGGCCGCGTGGCGGGTGGACGGCGTGGTCGGTGTGGTGAACCGGCTGACTGCAGGCCGCTGATTCCCGTCGTCGAAGGTGGCGCCGGCCCGCGACGCTCCCCCGGCCACCGCTGGGAGGGGCTCCGGGGCACCGTTCCTCGCCGCGTTGTTCCGGGGCGCCCGGGTACCTCCAGTACCCGGGCGCCCCTCCGCCGTGCGGTGCCCGGGTGCTGCCGCGCGGCACGGGGCGGCGTCCCGCGGTCGTGCGTACGGTCAGCGGGGCGGGGAGATCGGGCTGGGCCGCCGGGCTTCCGGTCCTACGCCCGGGCCCTGCCCGCGGCGCGGTGGTGTTCCGACCGGCCCGCAGGGGGAATCGGGGCGCCCCCGGGGGGTGCGGCCCGGGGAGCGCCGTGGAGCGTGCGGTGCTGGCTGGGTGCGGTTCCGTAGCGCTCCAGGAACACCTGCCTCATCGTCTCGGCGGAGCTGAACCCGCAGCGCCGGGCGACCGATGCCAGCGGCAGCGCCGTGGAGACGAGGAGTTGTGCGGCCGCCTCGGCTCGGGCGGTCCGTACGAACTGGGCCGGTGTCTGTCCGAGCTGGTCGAGGAACAGCCGGGCCAGGTGGCGCGCGCTGACTCCCGCGTGCGCGGCGAGCGCGGTGGCGCCGAGGTCGTCGCCGAGGTGCGCGGTGATGTGCTCGACGGTCTGTTGCACGGTCCGGTGCTCCGGAGCCGGTGCGTCGACGAACATGCTGATCTGGGCCTGGTTGCCGGGCCGTTGGAGGTAGGTCACCATCAACCGCGCCAGCGCCCGGGCGAGGGCCGGCCCGTGGTCCTCCTCGACGAACGCGAGGGTGAGGTCGAGCGCCCCGGTGACCCCGGCCGACGTGCAGACGTGCTCGTCGCGGAGGTACAGCGGCGCGGCGTCGACGTGGACGGCCGGGTGACGCTGCGCGAGGTCGTGCGCGTACGCCCAGTGGGTCGTGGCGCGCCTGCCGTCGAGCAGCCCGGTCGCCGCCAGCACACTCGCGCCCGTGCACACCGAGGCGACCCGGTGGCCGATGCCGGCCAGGCGGCGCACGTGCTCGACCAGCCGGGTGTTCTGCGCCGCCGCGAAGTGGCCCGGCCCGCCGACGACGAGCAGCGTGTCGACCGGGCCGCGGGTACGCTCCAGCGCCGCCTGCGCGCCCAGGACCAGTCCTGAGGAGCAGCGCACCGGGCGGCCCTCGGGGCTGACCAGGCGGACGTCGTAGGGAGGGTTCGCGCCGAGGCGGTTCGCCCCGTCGAAGGCGCTGGTCACGCAGGCGACCTCCACGAGTTCCACGTCGTCGTAGGCCACGACCACCACCCGGTGGCGGACAGCTGGCGTCATGCCGCGACACTACCCGACCCGTCTGAAGGACAGGCATCCCAGGATTTCGGACAGGGAGTCCGCAGCCGTGCGTCTTTGGTGGCGGCGGCGGGTGAAGGTGGCCGGGGCGGCGGTTCGCCGCCCGCAACCGGCCCCCACCGACCTTCAGGAGTCCTGTCATGACCGAACCCTCGCCCGCTCCGTCCGCGACCCCGGTGAAGACCATCGCCTTCGTGCTGTACCCGGGTCTCACACCGCTGGACATCGTCGGCCCGCTGCAGGTCTTCGCGGCGCTGGCCGATCTGGTCCCCGGCTACCGCACCGTCGTGGTCGGCGAGCGGATCGAGCCGGTGGAGAGCGACACCCCGCTGTCCCTGGCGCCCAGTCACACCTTCGAGGAGCTGGCCGATCCGTACGCGGTGATCGTGCCCGGCGGGCTCGTCCCCACCCTCGCCGCGATGGCCGACGAGGAACTCCTGCGGAACCTGCGCGAGATCGCGGCGCGGTCCCGGGTCGTCGGCTCGGTGTGCACCGGCTCGCTGCTGCTCGCGGCGGCAGGGCTCCTGGAGGGCCGCCGGGCCACCACGCACTGGATGTACCGGGACCTGCTCACCCGCTTCGGGGCAACGCCGGTCGCCCGGCGCTGGGTCGAGGACGGGCACGTCATCACCGCCGCCGGAGTCTCGGCCGGCATCGACATGGCACTGCACCTCGTCGGCCGCCTCGCCGGCGACGGGGTCGCGCGCATGGTCCAGCTGTTCATCGAGTACGACCCCGAGCCGCCCTTCGGCCCGATCGACTGGACGGCTGCCGACGGCGGGCAGTACGCCCCCTTCGCCCGACAGCTGCTCGAGAACGCCCTCGCCGGCCACCCTGCCCTCCTGGCGCAACTGAGCAACTGAGCGACTGAGCAACTGGGCTTCAGGCAGCGGGACTTCTGTCCACTGCGGTCGCGGCCCGGTGCTGTCCTGCCTCCGAGGTCGTTCCACGAGCGGAGGAAGGCCGAGGGCGAGGACCGCGTGCAGGCCGCCGTCACCCCTCCTGCCCGTCCGCGGGCTGAGGGCCGAACGGCCTTGACCGGACGCCCGGACGTCCCGGATCCGCGGGCGATGGGGGTACCGGTGGTGCTCCGGCGGGGGCCCGGACGGCTCTGCCCGGGAGCGGCCGCGGCAGGCAGGCTGGAAGCGATCAAGGAGGAGTTCCCATGAGCGGTCTCAAGACCAGTCAGGCAGTCGACGTCCAGGTCCGCACCCGAGGGCAGGTGCCCGACGGCGCCGACGTCTACGCCCAGGAGAAGGTGCTCGCCGTGGTCGGCCACGTGGGCGAACCGGTGCTGGCCGTCCGGGTGAAGCTCACTCAAGCCGTCAACACGTCGGCGAACCGCCCGGCCACGGCTCAGGCCGTGGTGGACGTCAACGGCCGCCCGGTACGGGCCCACGTGGCCGCGAACACCATGTTCGAGGCGGTCGACCTCCTGCAGGAGCGACTGACCGCCCGGCTCGCCCGGGCACGGCGGCACGGGCCGTACGGCCTCCACGGCAGCGGCCCGGACACCCAGGCATGGTGGGACAGCCCGGGCCACGAACACCGCCCGAACCGTCATCACCTTCCGGCCGAGGAGCGCCGCATCGTGCGGCACAAGTCCTTCAGCCTGGGCCACCAGACGCCCGAGGACGCCGTGATCGACCTGGAGGCCATGGACTACGACTTCTGGGTCTTCACGGACCTGGCCTCCGGGCGCGACAGCGTCATCTACCGCGACGTCCGCACCGGCCGGCACCGCATGGCTTCGCTGGGACCCCTGGGCCAGGAACGCGAGGTCGACGGACTGCTCGGAGTGAGCACGGTTCCCGTGCCCATGAGCAGTGTGGCCGAGGCCGTTTCGCGGCTGCACCTCACCGGACTGCCCTTCGTCTTCTTCGCCGACACGGCCACCGAACGCGGCAGCGTCCTCTACCACCGCTACGACGGCCACTACGGACTGATCACTCCGTCCTCGTAACGCGTTCCGGCAACACCGCCCGCCATCCGAATCCGCTCGCCCGGAGGAAACCATGTCACGTACCGTCATCGCAGCCGTGGACGGCTCGGCCGAGTCCCTGGCCGCCGCAGAGTGGGCCGCCCGCGAGGCGCGGCTGCGCCGTCTGCCCCTGCACCTCCTACACGCCTGGCAGGACTGGTCGCCGGCTTCCGCCCACGCACCGTTCACAGGCGTGGCCACCGCGCCCGGCACAGGGACGGACATCGCGCAGCACTGGGCCGAGAGCGTCTCCGGCGAGGTGTCCGATCGGCTGCGGGAGGGGCACCCCGGCCTGGACATCACCGTCGAGCAGGTGTGCGGCCGCCCCGCGGAGGTGTTGCTCTCCGCGGCCAAGGAGGCGGAAGTCCTGGTCGTGGGGTCCCGGGGGCTGGGTACCCTGGCGGGCTTCCTGGCCGGATCGGTGTCCATGCCCGTCATTGCGCGCGCCGAGCGCCCGGTCGTCGTCGTACGGGCCGGGGAGCGGGCCGAGGGTCAACCGCGGCCCGGGACCGGCGACCACGAGGAGCGCGAGGACCACAAGGACGACGGGCAGTACCTCGACGTAGTGCTCGGCCTCGACCTCTCCCGGCCGTGCGACGAGGTGCTCGCCTACGCCTTCGAAGCCGCCGCTGCCCGGGCGGCGACCCTGCGGGTCGTCCACGGCTGGAGCGTACCGACGGTCGACGGCTACGACCCCGCGGCGGCCGATCCCGGCCACGGCGTCGCGCTGGGACTTCGTGAGGCGGGTGCGCTCACCGACGCGCTGCGGCCGTGGCGCAGCAAGTTCCCCCAGGTCGAGGTCAAGGAGCAGTGCATGGTGGGCCGGCCCGCGGAGCACCTTGTGGAGGCCTCGAAGGAGGCCTCGCTGCTGGTCGTGGGACGGCGCATACGCCGGGCGGCGATCGGAGCGCACATCGGCCCGGTCACGCACGCGGCGCTGCACCACGCCACGGCGCCCGTGGCGGTCGTCCCTCACCTCTGACCGTCGCGGGCAACCTCACGGACCCGGCACGAGCCATGGCTCGTGCCGGGTCCGGTCGTTCCTCCAGGCGCCTCACCGCAGCGGGTACGGCCGCTCCCGCAGGTAACGCAGGGGCGGCCGAGCCGGCGCGGGAGCGTCTATGTGCACTGCTCGCCCGGGCACTTGTGGCTCCCGCCACCGCGGACGCGGTGACACCTGGCGCTGGGCGGAGGTGAGGCGTCCGGGCAGCCATCGGCCCGGGCCCCACGGCTCCCGCCGCACCGCGCCCTTCGTAACGGCGTGCCCAGCGGTGAGCCGCCCATCCGCGTACGCCGGGGCGCACGGCGCCGCTCCCGCGGCGCGCGTGCCCTCCGCTGCCAGGTCCGGGTCCACGTCCGGTCCAGGTCCTGGATGTGGGCGGGCCCATATCCTCCGTGAACCCTTGACCCCTCGTCGCTCAGTTGCGCGACGAGGGGTCAAGGGCTGTTCGAGAGGGGCGAGCCGGCCGCCCGCCCGGATGGCCGTAGGGTGATCCCATGCGTATGTGGGACGTCCTGCCGGACAGCGAGCGACAACGGTGGACGTTGGATCCATTCGTGAGCGTGGGACCCCTGAGCTTTGGGATGAGTCGTGGTGAAGCGTCCGCTGAGCTGGGCGGCATCCGAGCCGACTGGAGTGTGCGCAACGCGCATGACGAAGCAGGTCACGACAGCTACTCCGAGGTGGGGCTGACGCTCTACTTCGCCGTGGGTGACCGCTTGCGTGCTGTCAGGGTCGATGCTCTCGGGGGGCCGCAGGTCTTCGTGAAGGACACGGCGTTGGTCGGCCGGGTTCCCTCCGAGCTGGAGCGGTGGGTGGAAGCACGTGCCGAGCGCCGAGGACCCGACCCCGAGCTCGTCTGCCTGCCCGGAGGGGAGGTCGGGTCGCTGAGCCTCGGCGTGGCTCTGTGCCTGCAGCGGGCCGGGGACCGGTTGCTCACGCGGCCGCTCTTCCTCGACTCCGACACCATGGACGACGGGTACAACAAGCTGGGCAGAGACGCATGGGCCATCTCGTGACCACGGTCGGCACGCTCACGTACGCGGCCGGATGACGAGGGCGGCCGTCGTGACGGTGCCGGGGAATACGTTGCCGCGCGTGTCATAGCGGCTCGCGGCGGCAGGGACGGCCGTAGCCGCTCCCGCCCGGCATCCGGCGGATCACCAGGCCGCTTCCGCCCCATGCCCAGGCCGACGGCCCGAGCCGGGTGCGGTCACAGGAACGGCCGGACGGCTCCTGGCGGGTGCTGCGGTGGGGGACGGCCGGGCTCTTCCACAGGACCGGCTCTCCCCGCCCGGCCGGACCCGAGGTGCGGGCGGGCGGGCGCTCACTCGCGCCACAGCCCTACGGCGTCTTGCCCGAACGGGATTCGTGGCCGGCCATATTGGTGGCGGCGACCAGGGCGAGCATCCCGACGGCCATCATGATCAGCCCCACCAGTGGCCGGTCGGCGCTCTGCCACTGCCAGTCCACTGCAAAGACGAGAATCGCACCCAGGCCGATGGATGTAATGGCTCCGATGGCCAGCAGTCCGGGCATGAGGCCCACCTCCTTGAACGGCTTATGGGCACCCTGCCCCGCCGGATCTCACTCTCGCGGATCAACTGGTGCCCGCCCAGGGGCCTGTTGGCCCCCTCCGGCAGAGCCATGGGGCCCGCGTCGCGCCGGGCACGAGGATGGCCGGCCGGTCGATTGACTCGACCGGCCGGCCATCTGCCGGATGCGTACCGATTCAGAGCACGGCCGCACCGAGCGCGAGGAATCCGGCGACGGCTACCAGCAGCGCACCCATCAGTGGTGCCATGAACCGCAGGTACTTGTCGTAGCGGACCTTCGCGAGGGCGAGACCGCCCATGACGACGGCCGAAGTGGGCGTGACGAGGTTCACCCATCCGGAAGCCGACTGGTACGCGGTCACCACCAGGGCCCGGCTCACCCCGGCGAAGTCGGCCAGGGGAGCGAGGATGGGCATGGCGAGGGCCGCGTGGCCGGACGAGGAAGGGACGAAGAAGGCCAGCGGGAGGTTCACCACGAACGTCAGGACGGCGAACCCGCCGGAGGACGTGCCGGCCACCGCACTCTGCAGGGCGTCGAGGATGGTGTCGGTGACACTGGCGTTGTTCATGATCACCGTGACGCCCCGGGCCAGCATGACGATCATCGCTGCTCCGATGAAATCCCCTGCGCCGGCGGTGATGGCGTTCACCGTCCCCTTCTCTCCCAGGCCGCCGACCAGCCCCACGGCGACCGCCGCGACGATGAACAGGGCGGCGAGTTCGGGGAAGTACCAGCCGAGCGTGGGCAGGAAGGTGACGTTCAGATCGGACCAGGGGACCACGGCGAAGATCATGAACAGGAAGGTGGCCGCGAAGAGGCACAGGACGGTGCGCTGGCGGCCCGTGAGCTTCGCCGCGTCACTGCCCTCGTTCTTGATACGGAGGTCGTCCTCGGTGAGGGGTGTGAACGACCGCGAGGGGTCTTCGCTGACGCGGCGGGCGTAGCGCACGACGTACGCGGCTGCCAGTGCGGTCAGGCTCACCCACATCACCAGTCGCAGGACGATGCCCTCTCCCGTGCCGATGCCGGCGCTGTCGGAGGCCACCCCGGTGGCGAAGGGGTTGACGGTCGAGGCGAGGGTACCGACGCCGGCTCCCACCATGATGACCGTCGCGGCGACCATGCGGTCGTACCCGAGGCCCAGCATCAGGGGGATCATCAGCCCGTAGAAGCCGAGGGTTTCCTCCGCCATGCCGTAGGTGGTCCCGCCCAGGGAGAACACCGTCAGCAGGACGACGAGGAGCAGGGTCCTGCGGTGGTGCAGACGCTGCGCGAGCCGCGCCACTCCCGCCGTGAGTGCCCCGGTGCGCATCGTGACGGTGATGAACGCGCCCACGGCCAGGATGAAGAGGAACACTCCGGCCGCGCCCGCGAAGGAGCCGGTCCCGCCGGGCGTGGTGAGGCCGGTCCCTGCGTCGGTGACGCCGTACAGCCCGTTGACCGGGGAGAGGAACAGGTCCTTCAGCCGGTCCCAGAAGCCGGTGGCCAGCTCTATGGGGTGGTAGGTGCCCGGGACGGGGCTGCCGTCCTTGGTGTCGTAGCGGCCGGCGGGGATGACGAACGTCAGGGCCCAGACCGCCACGGTGACGGCGATCAGGACGGTGAAGGCGGACGGGAACCGGAGCCGGCGGCTCGGGCCGTCGGGCGTGCCGGAGTCCGTTCTCGCACCGGTCGGCTGCGGGGATGCGGGTGCGCTCTGCAGAGTCATGTCAGGTCCTGCGTTCCGTCGTGGTCGGTTCCGCGGTAGCGGCCGCTGGGTGTGACGACGGTGCCGGCGGCACCGTCCAGGATGGCCCGGGCGTCTTCGAGGGCGCCGATGGCCGCCATGCCGCCGGTGAGTTCGACGAACCGGCACACGGCGTCGACCTTGGGTCCCATGGATCCGGCGGGGAACTGCTGGGCTCTCAGGGCTGCGGGCGTGGTCCGTCCGATGGGCTCGGCGCCGGGGGTGCCGTAGCCGAGCGAAACGTGGGGCACGTCCGTCAGCAGCAGGAGTGCGTCGGCGTCGAGCGCCTCGGCCAGGAGGGCGGCGGTGAGGTCCTTGTCCACCACGGCTTCGACGCCGGACAGCTGCCCCTGTTCGTCACGGATCACCGGTACGCCGCCGCCCCCGGCGCACACGGCTACCGCTCCCGAGTTCAGCAGGAGCCGGATCAGCCGGGTCTCCACGACGCGTTGCGGACGGGGGGAGGCCACGACGCGTCGCCAGTGGGTGCCGTCCTGCTTGACGGTCCAGCCGCGCTCGGCGGCCAGTCGCTCCGCTTCGGTGCGGTCGTAGACGGGGCCCACGAATTTGGCCGGGTCGGCGAAGGCGGGGTCGGCTGCGGAGACGAGGGTCTGGTTGAGCAGGGCGCACACCTGCCGTCCGGGCAGGGCGTTCTGCAGGGACTGGAGCAGCCAGTAGCCGATCATGCCCTGGGTCTCCGCGCCGAGGACGTCGAAGGGGTAGGGGCTGCTCAGGGAGCGGTCGGCGGCGCTCTGGAGGGCGAGTACGCCGACCTGCGGTCCGTTGCCGTGGGTGATGACGAGTTCGTGCTCGTGTGCGAGGGGGGCGAGGGCGGCCACGGCGGCGCGGATGTTGGCGAGCTGCACGGCGGCGTCCGGCCGCTCCTCGCGGCGGAGCAGGGCGTTGCCGCCCAGTGCGACGACTACACGCATGATGTGTTTCTCCCGGGGTCGAGGGGATGCCGGCTCAGTCGGCGAGGGTGGCGACGAGGACCGCCTTGATGGTGTGGAGCCGGTTCTCGGCCTGGTCGAACACGATGGAGTGCGAGGACTCGAAGACCTCGTCGGTGACCTCCAGTGCGGTCATGCCGGTCCGCGCCGCGATCTTGGCGCCGACGGTGGTGTCGCTGTTGTGGAAGGCCGGAAGGCAGTGCATGAACTTGACCGCCGGGTTGCCCGTGGCCTCCAGAACCTTGGCGGTCACCTGGTACGGCCCCAGCAGGGTGATGCGCTCGTCCCACATCTCCGGCGGCTCCCCCATGGAGAGCCATACGTCGGTGTAGACGAAGTCGACGCCGGCCACGCCTTCGGCCACGTCCTCGGTCAGGGTGATCCGCGCGCCGCTGACGGCCGCCGCCCGCCGCGCCTGTTCGACGACGTCGGGGGCGTTGTGCAGGGAACGCGGGCCGACCATGCGTACGTCCATGCCGAGCATCGCCGCGGATATCAGCAGGGAGTTGCCGACGTTGTTCCTGGCGTCGCCCAAGTAGGCGAAGGACACCTGGTTCAGCGGCTTGTCGGTGTGCTCCCACATGGTGAGCACGTCGGCGAGCGACTGGGTGGGGTGCCACTGGTCCGTCAGGCCGTTCCAGACCGGTACGCCGGCGTGCTCGGACAGCTCCTCCACCAGGCGCTGGTCACTGCCCCGGTATTCGATCCCGTCGTAGTAGCGGCCGAGGACGCGGGCGGTGTCCTTGATCGACTCCTTGTGTCCGAGCTGGGAGCCGGCCGGGTCGAGGTAGGTCACGTGCGCGCCTTGCTGGTGGGCGGCCACTTCGAAGGCGCACCGGGTCCTCGTCGAGGTCTTCTCGAAGATGACGGCGATGTTCTTGCCGCGCAGCCGCTGCTCCTCGCGCCCCTCGCGGCGGGCGGCCTTGATGTCGGCGGACAGTTCCAGCAGGTGGCGGAACTCCTCCGGAGTGAAGTCGAGTTCCTTCAAGAACGGGCGCTTGTGCAGGTCGTCGTGCATGGCAGGCTCCTTGGTGCGTATGGGGGGTGCGGCGGACGGGGGCCGCGCCCGTGGGCGGCGGCGGGGGGCGGGGGCGGTCAGGCGGCCTCGCGCTCGATGGGACAGGTCATGCACCGCGGGCCACCACGGCCCCGGCCGAGTTCGCTGCCTCGCACGGTGATGACCTCGATCCCGCTCTTGCGCAGGTGGGTGTTGGTGGTCACGTTGCGCTCGTAGGCGACGACCACACCGGGCTCCACGGCCAGCACGTTGCAGCCGTCGTCCCACTGCTCCCGCTCGGCGGACCGGAGATCCTGGCTGGGGGTGAGGACGTTGATGGAGGGCAGACCGAGCGCGTCGGCGATGGCCTGGTCCATGTGCTCGGGGGCGTGGTCGGTGACCCTCAGCCCCTCCCCGCCGGTGCCCGGCTCGATCGTGGAGGTCGGCAGCATGCCGAGGCCGGCGTAGCGGGTGAAGGTGTCGCCGCTGACCATGGTCATGACCGTGTCGAGGTGCATGAAGCTGCGGGTCTTCGGCAGGCTGATGGCCACGATCCGCCGGGCGGAACCCGCCGCGAACATGCGCAGGGCGAGGTTCTCCACGGCCTGCGGGGTGGTGCGCTCGCTCATGCCGACGAGCACCGCACCGTTGCCGATGACCAGGACGTCGCCGCCCTCGATGGTGGCGGGATAGGCCTCCTGCCCGTCGGTCCACCGGTGGAACTCCCCCTTCTCGAAAAGGGGGTGGTGTCGGTAGATGGCTTCGAAGTGAACCGTTTCACGGCGCCGTGCCCGCTTGTTCATCGGGTTGACGCTCACGCCGTCGTACACCCAGCACGAGGTGTCGCGGGTGAACAGGTGGTTGGGCAGCGGCGCGAGGAGGAAGTCGTCGGGCGCCATGGCGTGCAGTCGTACGCTCGGTATCGGGCCCGTGCGCTCCAGCAGTTCGGCCTTGGTGACGCCGCCGATGAGGCAGGCGGTCAGTGCGGCCGGCTCCAGGGAGTCGAAGTACGTGCGGAGCCGGCCGGTGCCGAGGACGCCGAACTCGCGTTCGTCGAAGACCCGGTCCATGACGAGCTGCCGAGCCTCGACGGCGTCCAGCGTCTCGGTGAGCAGGTCGGCGAGGAGGTGCACGCGCACTCCGCGGTCCCGCAGGACGTCGGCGAAGGCGTCGTGCTCCTCGCGGGCACGCTTCGCCCACAGCACCTCGTCGAAGAGGAGCGCGTCCTTGTTGGTGGGTGTGAGGCGGGTCAGTTCGCGGTCGGGCCGGTGCAGGATGACCTGCTTCAGCCGGCCGGTCTCGGAGTCGACGTGAAAGGTCATGGGGTCCCCCGGAGGTGAGAAGGAAGGTGCGCCCAACGGGCGCGGCACAAGGACGTGAGGCTGGCCGAGCGTCCGCTGGGGGCGCCTCGGGGAGCACTTGAACTCTGTCACTCGCGTCCCGCCATGCCCGGCCGCAACAGTCCCTGGTGGCGGGCCGGTCGGCACTCTCCGGGAGGACCGTTCGGTCGGCCCTCAGGGCCCTTCGGCCCTGCTGGGCGACGGTCGGGAATCCCGTGCGGCGGCGTGGGGCGAGCCGGCGGTCAGCGGTCAGCGGTCAGCGGTCAGCGGTCAGCGGTCAGCGGTCAGCGGTCAGCGGTCAGCGGTCAGCGGTCAGCGTGCGGTACGACGGCGTTCTGTGCGAGAGCTCGGGCCGGCGTCCGCCTCTCGGTTGGCCCGTGGGCCGGCGATGGCCCGGCCGCCCCCGCTGTCGGTGGCTCCGCGTACGGTCTGCGCATGGCTGATCAGAGACCCCCCTTGTCATCGGTATGCGATTTCGCGACCTGGGAGCCCGTGTTGAGGCTCATGCTGGCCGACGACGCGGACCGGCGTGCAGCCCGGTCGGCCCGGGTCGCCGGACGCATCAGCCGAACCGGCTGGAGCCTTGCCCACCGGGGATCCATGTCGTCGACGGCGCGGAGCGCGGTGGTGGGCATTCAGAGGGCCCTCGCGCACGGCGGAGTCCAGGAGATCGCCTTCAGGGCCGAGGCCCGACCGGACGGAGGGACCACGCTCGGACTGGTCTGGCCGAGCCCGTCCGTGGAACCGGCCGTCGGCTACCCGGACCTGGGGGTGCTCGTCCTGGCCGATGGCGCCCTTCCCGAGCCCTGGCTGCGCCGTCCTGATCCGGTGCCCGGGGCCGTGCCGGCACCCTCGGCGGATCCGGAGTTGCTGGAGCGGACTCTGCGCGAGCAGTTGCCCGACGCCGTCGGCGCGACGGAAGAGGAGATCGCCGCCGCCGAGGCGCGCCTCGGTGTCGCCCTGTCAGATGAGCTCAAGGTGCTCTACCGGGTGACACGGGTGGACTGGCGCGACGACTTCGCAGCGGCGGGGCGCGCCGGCAGGGCGGTCGGCTGCGAGCTCTCCGGCCTGGACACCCTGTTCGCCGTCGACGCGGCGGTCCGTCACCCCGGCTGGGCCCTCGGCGCGGAGCGTACGGTCAGCACCGCGCCCGACGCCGCGGTGCAGGGCCTGGCCGGCTCACCGGGCTGGATCGCCTTCGGGAGCAACGGCGGCGACGAGTTCGCGGTCGACCTGACTCCCGGCCCGGCCGGACACTTCGGGCAGGTCATCCTGGTCGATCACGAGCAGAGCCTCGGCGCCGAGCTCGTGGCCGATTCCCTCACCGACTTCGTTCTGGGCCGGGTGCGGGAGGAACGCCGTGAGCGCCGCGGAGATGAGCCTGCGGCCGAGGCCAGGATCGGCGCCGGATACCTTGGGACCGTCCGGGCCGCCGCCCGTCCCGCCCTGGAGGTCCTGTCGATCGGCGCCTGGGACGGCACACCGTTCAGCCTCGTGCCCCTCACCGGACTGCCCCGCCTGCGCACTCTCACGGCCATGCCCGGCACACTGGCCGACCCGCTGGAGGTCGCCGGGCTCACCGGACTGGAGTTCCTGGAACTCGGCGCGCGGGAATGGCGCGCGCTCCTTGACGCCGGAGCCGTCCCGCGCACCCTGAAGGCCGCAGCCATCAAGGTGCGGGACCAGGACCACCTGCCCGTCGTGGCCGTCGCCAACGAGATCCTGGCCCTCTGGGACCGGCCCCGGATCGTGCAGACGCTCATCGAGGGAGACCTCGGCCCTGCGGCGTGACCGGTGGGGCCGCACAGGCGAGGTGCCCTCCCCGCCCCGCAGGAACGGGCCGGTCCTGCGGGGCCGGGGTGCAGCCCGGGGAACGTGCCCGACCGCCCCGCGGCCGTCGGCGGCTCCCGTGCCGGATCGTTCGACGCGCGCACGGGTGGCACACACACGGAGAATGAAGCGAGGATCAAGGATCCGTTGCCGAGAGCACCACGCCGTCCGCGCCGCGGAGCGGCGGTGATCCCTTCGCGGAGGTGGTGGCGATGCCGACGTGGCGATTGCGGGACTTCCGCGACGACGACCTGGACCGCGCCATCCAGATCTGGGACCAGAACCAGCAGGCGGACGAGGCCCCTGCCGTCTTCCCCGTGTCGGAGGTCGTGACCGTGGCCAGGGCCGGAGGACCGGCCATGGTGGCGGTGGTCGGCGACGAGCTGGTGGGCGTCGCCGTGGCGCAGGCCTGTGGCGAGCGGGGCTGGATCACCGTGGTGGCCCTGGCCGCGACGTGGCGCAACCGCGGCATCGGGAGCTCCTTGATCGCCGAGCTTGAGCGGCGTCTGCGGTCACTGGGAGTCCGCCGGATCGGCGCGCTCCTCGCCCCGGGGGCGACGGGAACCGCGGCCCTGGAGAACTGCGGCTACCGCTCCCGGGCCGGGCTCGTCTTCTACGAGAAGGTCGAGCACCCGGGCGCGAGCGACGCCGGCCTCCTCGCGGAACTCGGGGGAAGGATGCTTCCCGGAGGTCTGTGGGACGGCCTCGCGGGCATGGAACGGGAGAAGGAAACCATCGAGCGGCGGATCGTGCTGCCACTGGCCCAGCCCGTGCTGGCCGAGCAGTACGGCGTGAGGCCGCCGAAGGCGGTCATCCTCTTCGGGCCGCCGGGCACCGGCAAGACCAGCTTCGCCCGAGCGGTCGCCTCGCGGCTGCAGTGGCCGTTCGTGGAGCTCTTCCCCTCCCGGCTCGCGTCGTCACGGGAGGGAGGACTGGCGGCCTCGCTGCGGGAGGCGTTCACCGAGCTGGCCGAGCTGGAGACGGTGGTGCTCTTCATCGACGAGGTCGAGGAGATCGCGTCCGTCCGGTCCGGTACGGCCGTCGACCCCAGTCACGGGGTGACCAACGAACTGCTCAAGTTGATCCCCGGCTTCCGCGACCACGACGACCGCCTCCTGATCTGCGCCACGAACTCCGTCCGCTCCCTCGACCCGGCGTTCCTGCGGCCCGGCCGTTTCGACTACGTCATCCCCGTCGGCCCGCCGGACCCCAAGGCCCGTTCGGCGGTCTGGCGGCGCTACCTCGGGCCCGCCGCCGGCCACGTCGACCTGCACCGTCTGGTGGAGGCGAGCGCGATGTTCACGCCGGCCGACATCGAGTTCGCCGCTCGCAAAGGTGCCCAGACCGCCTTCGAACGCGAAGTCGCCCAGGGGAAAGGCCTGCCGGGCGGCACGGAGGACTACCTGCGGGCCATCGAACAGACCCGCCCCACACTCACCGACCAGGCTCTGAAGGACTTCGCCGAGGACACCGAGGAATACGTGCGCATGTGACATCGGGGCACACGCCGTGATGATCCCGGCCGGGGCGGGATCACACCGCCTCCCGCGAACCGGTGTCGGTGCCGTGCCCGCCCGGCGGGACCCGCCGGGCGGGCACACCCGGCCAGGGGCCGTCCCGCAGCGTCGGCCGGCGCCCCTCCCCCGGTCAGCGCCCTCTGGTCAGGCCTTCTTGACCACGCTCGACTTGAGCTGCATGGCGCCGAATCCGTCGATCTTGCAGTCGATGTCGTGGCCGTCGACCCCGTCGACCAGGCGGATGTTGCGCACCTTGGTGCCCGCCTTGATCCCCGACGGGCTTCCCTTGACCTTGAGGGCCTTGACGACGGTCACGGTGTCGCCGTCGTTCAGCACGTTCCCGACGGCGTCCTTGATCACCCGCTCGCCGGAGGCGCTCGCGTCATCCGCCCCGGCCGCGGCCGGAACCCACTCGTGGGCGCACTCCGGGCAGACCATCAGAGCGTTCATCTCGTAGGTGTACTCGCTGGAGCACTTCGGGCACGAAGGCAGGCTCGCCGTCATCTGTTCTGTCCTAGCTTGTGCGTACATGCGGTGCACTGGCGGAGCACTGGCGGCGCCCGCGTGCGATCAGGGAGCCCAGGATATCCTGATTGCAAACTTCTGCAATTCGCTACATCCTCAGGACGCCACACCCGGGCGCTCCGCCGCAGCCCGAGGCCGGCACCGTCGAACTGATCGCAGTATCTATAAATTGCAAAAGTCTGCAATTTCATAGATGCTGTAGATGCTGTGCCCGTAGGTAGCCATGGGCGGAGCACCAGACATGTGCCCCGCTGCTCGGGGTGGCGAGAAAGGTGCGAGACCGTGCCGGTTCCCCTGTACCAGGCCAAGGCCGAGTTCTTCCGCATGCTCGGGCACCCCGTGCGGATAAGGGTCCTGGAGCTGCTCCAGGACGGCCCGATGCCCGTACGCGGCCTGCTGGCCGCGATCGAGGTGGAGCCCTCCGCCCTGTCGCAGCAGCTCGCGGTGCTGCGCCGCTCGGGGATCGTCAGTTCGGTCCGTGACGGCTCGACGGTGGTCTACGAGCTGGCGGGCGGGGACGTCGCCCAGCTGATGCGGGCGGCACGGCGCATCCTGACCGAGGTGCTGACCGGGCAGAGCGAGCTGCTGGAGGAGCTGCGCGATTCCGAGGTCTCGGCGCCGTGAGCGGGAACGCCGTGCTGACGTCCGTGCTCGGCCGGGTCCGATCGGTCCTGCCCGTCCGGGCCGACTTCGCGGTCATGGGCCGCAGTCCACGCCGGGACCTCCTGGCCGGACTGACCGTGGCCATCGTCGCCCTCCCGCTCGCACTCGGCTTCGGGGTCTCCTCGGGGCTGGGCGCGGAGGCCGGGCTGGCCACCGCAGTGGTCGCGGGCGCTCTTGCCGCCGTGTTCGGTGGGTCGAACCTCCAGGTGTCCGGCCCGACGGGTGCGATGACCGTCGTCCTGGTGCCGATCGTGGCCCAGTACGGGCCCGGCGGTGTCCTGACCGTGGGTCTGATGGCCGGTGTCCTGCTCATCGGCCTCGCCCTCCTTCGCGCCGGGCAGTACATGCGGTACGTGCCGGCGCCCGTGGTCGAGGGGTTCACCCTCGGTATCGCGTGCGTGATCGGCCTTCAGCAGGTGCCCAACGCGCTCGGGGTTTCGAAGCCGGAGGGCGAGAAGGTCCTGCTGGTGGCCTGGCGGGCGCTCGTGGAATTCGTGGCGTTCCCGAACTGGACCGCGATCGGCCTCTCCCTCTCCGTTGCGGCGGTGATGCTGGCGGGGGCCCGGTGGAAGCCGACGATCCCGTTCTCCATCGTCGCGGTGATCGCCGCGACCGTGGTCGCGAAGCTCTTCCACCTGGGCGGGGCGGCCCCGATCGGGAACCTGCCGTCCGGGCTCCCCGCCCCCTCCCTCGCCTTCCTCGACCTCTCGGCGGTCGGCTCCCTGCTGGCCCCCGCCGTTGCGGTGGCCGCCCTGGCCGCCCTGGAGTCGCTGCTGTCGGCCACTGTCGCGGACGGGATGACCGTGGGGCAGAAGCACGATCCGGACAAGGAGCTGTTCGGGCAGGGCATCGCCAACCTCGTGTCCCCCCTGTTCGGCGGCGTGCCGGCCACCGCCGCCATCGCCCGGACCGCGGTCAACGTCCGCACCGGCGCCTCCTCCCGCCTGGCCGCCCTCACTCACGCCGCCGTGCTCGCGGTGATCGTGTTCGCCGCCGCACCCCTCGTCTCGGCGATCCCCCTCGCCGCCCTGGCGGGGGTCCTGCTGGCGACGGCGGTCCGGATGGTCGAGGTCGGCTCGCTCCGCGCGATGGCGAAGGCGACCCGCTCGGACGCGGTCGTACTGGTTCTGACCGCTGCGGCGACCCTGGTCCTCGACCTCGTCTATGCCGTGATCATCGGCCTCGTGGTCGCGGGGGCGCTCGCCCTGAAGGCGGTCGCGAGTCAGGCGCGGATGGAGCAGGTCGACTTCCGCCCGGACCTGCCCGGAGAGCACAGCGACGAGGAGCACGCCCTCCTGGCGGAGCACATCGTCGCCTACCGCATCGACGGCCCCCTCTTCTTCGCCGGCGCCCACCGCTTCCTCCTCGAACTGTCCGAGGTCGCCGACGTGAAGGTCGTCATCCTGCGCATGTCGAGGGTGACCGCCCTGGACGCCACCGGCGCCCTCGTCCTCAAGGACGCCGTGGAGAAGCTGAACCGGCGCGGCATCGCCGTCCTCGCCTCCGGCATCCGGCCCGGCCAGCGCCAGGCCCTGGACGCCGTCGGCGCCCTGGACCTGCTGCGCCTGGAGGGCCGTGAGTACGCCACCACCCCGGAAGCAATCGCCGGGGCCCGCAAACACCTGGAGCAGGCGGGACTGCTGGCCCGTACACGTCACCGACCGCACCGCACCCGGAAGGCCGCACGATGACCGTCCCCGCCGACCGCCACCTCGTCGAGGTGTCCGGCACCGAGGCCCTGTGGCTCCTCGAAGGCTCCGGCCAAGGCCGCCTCGTCTACGTCCGGCGGGACCTGGCCGTCGTGCGCCCCGCCACCCACGTGATGGAGTACGGACGCCTCATCGTCCGCTCGCCCGTTCAGGCGGCCGCCGTCTCCGGGCGCGCGCTGCTGACCTACCAGGTCGACGAGATCCGCGCTCCGGCCGGCACCGGCTGGACGGTGACCGCCCACGGCCCGGCCGACGTCATCGCCGACCCCGACGAGGCCGCCCACTACCGCCGCACCCTGCCCGGCTGGGCCCACGGCCCCCACGACACCCTGCTGCGCCTGCACCCGCAGTCCGTGTCGGGGTTCCGCCTGGCCCGCACCGTGACGGGGGCGGGCCGGTGAGCGTCCAGGTCGAGACGATGCCCTACCGGCACGTGCTGGACGTACCCGCCATGGGCTCGGCCGTCCGGATCGCCCGCGAGACGGCCGAACTCGTCCTCGTGGAGTGCGGCGTGGGGCTGCGGCATCCGAGCGTGGGCCCCGCCTTGCTGATCCTGGCCGAGCTGGTCACCAACGCCGTCCGCCACGCCGCCGCCCTCTCCCCGATCATCACGGTCACGTACGCGCACGGGCCGGGTGCGTTCGCGTTCGCCGTCCACGACCGCCACCCCTACCAGCCGGCCCTCTTCGGGGCGCTCGCGAGCGCCCCGGGCAGCGGCCTGGCCATGGTGGTCGAAATGACGATGGAGCTCGGCGGCACCGCCGTCCTGCGCACCGACGCTGACGGGCGCGGCAAGGCCATCTGGATCACCCTCCCCCTGTGAAGCCGAGGAGCTGACTATGACGATCGAATGGCGCTACACCACCCGCCGGGACCTGGGAGTACTGTCCCTGGCGGGATATCTCGGGCCGGACGCGACGGACCGGTTCACCGGCGCCGTCGGCTGGGCGGTCGCCCGGGGCACCGGTCCGGTCATCCTGGACCTGACCGGGCTGCTGGGCTGGTCGGCCGGCGGGCAGATCGCCGTCGCCCAGGCCGCACGCCGCCTCGCCGAACACGGCCGCCGCCTGGAGCTCGCGGCCATTCCCGCGGACGGCTCCCTCGTCCCCGACGCCACCTGCCCGGCCGTCCCCGTCCACTGCGACCTCGCCGCCGCCCTGGCCGCCCACGGCGACCACGGCACGATCAAGCAGTGGAGCACCGACGACTGGGCCGCCCCGCAGGACCCCGGGGAACCCGCCCTCACCTGAGACCGGCACCGGCCCCGGCCCCGGCTCCGTGGGCAGGCCTGAACGGCGAAAGATCCCCTCCCGGGGGTCCGAACGTGACGAACGTCGGCCACCGGGGTCCCAGGAGTTGCAGGGATCTGCAATTGTGGAGGTCACAACGTGTGAAGAGGGGGCGTCACGGATGCTCCCCCGAAGGAACGGTTCCGGGTGGATGAGATGGGCAGTCAAGGCAGGGGTACCCAGGTGAGCACACCGCTGTACCAGCTCAAGGCGGAGTTCTTCAAAACGCTGGGGCACCCGGTCCGCATCCGCGTCCTGGAGCTCCTGTCCGTACGCGAGCACGCGGTCGCCGAGATGCTCCCCGAGGTCGGAGTGGAGGCCGCCAGCCTCTCCCAGCAGCTGGCCGTGCTGCGCAAGGCCAACCTGGTGGTCACCCGCCGCGAGGGCTCCAACGTCTACTACAGCCTCACCCACCCGCAGCTCGCCGAACTGCTGCGGGTCGCCAGGGGCATCCTTTCCGGTGTCCTGCAAGGCCAGGCCGAACTCCTGGCGGACCTCCGCGCCACCAGCCAGCCCTAGGCCCTGTCGTCCAGTACTCGGGCGCCCCTCCGCCTTGCGATGCACGGCGCCGGGGCCCTCCCATGCGGTAACCGGGGGAACGCCGCGCGCCCGACCGACGCCACTTCGACGACAGGACCCGGTGAAGTGACCGGCAAGGTCCACCGGGTCCGGGCCCCGTGTACGGCGGCGGTCCTCCCCCGGCGCGGTCCGTCACGCGGCCGGCACCGGACGGCGGCCGCTCCTCCGGTTCCAGGCCCGCCCTCTCGGCCCGATCCGCCGCCCAGGCCCCGCCTCGCGCGGGAGCGCCCGGGACGGCGCCACGGTCCGGACGGCGCCGGTCTCACTTCTGGGCGTGCTCGCCCAGGTAGAACAGCAGCCAGATGAAACCGGCGAACACGTGGGTGCCGAAGATGTAGAAGAAGGCGCGCAGGGCGACGCCCTTCTCCTTCCACTTCTCCTCGTCCGCCGACGAGTTCGTCCCGGGGGTGTCGTCCGTCATCACGTGGGTTCCTTCTTGTTGTCGGGCGCCCGGAGCGGGCGGGTGCACGGGCGGACGAGCATGCGCATGCCGTGCTCGCCGGCGTGCGCGATGACGGCCGCGACCTCTGCCGCCCCGACCGTGCGGACATCCGGCTCGGAGCCGCTCCCGAGGCAGGTGATCTCGTACAGCTGGACGGCCCCTCGGGCGGTCCTGGTCACGGTGTGCCTCCCGGCAGGATGAAGCGGACGACGACCGTCTTCCCGCGCCCGTCGGAAACGGGCTCGATCCGCACGTCGCCGCCGAAGGTGCGTGCCAGGTCGGCCACCGTGCGCAGCCCCTGCCCCGAGGTCCGGTCGAGGTCGGCCGGCGTCAAGGGGCGCGGGTCCAGATCCCCGACGGCGACCACGAGCAGGTGCTCGGTCATGTGGAGGGTGACCTCTGCCTCCGGGGAGTGCCGGGCGTGGCGAACGGCATTGGCGACCAGTTCGCTGACCACGAGCAGCGCCGCCCCGAACAGGGCGGAGGCGCTCTCCAGGCCGAAGAGGCGCAGGGAGCGTTCAGTGCGCTCGCGTACGGCCCGCACCGAGCCCGGCACCAGCGGCACCGCCCACACATGCCTGCGCACCTGCACCGCAGCCGGCTGCCCGCTGGGGTGCCGGGCCGTCACCGACGCCCCGGACGGGCCGGTGGCTCCATCTTGTTCACCGGCCCTCCCCGGGGTCGGCGGCCACGCCGTGATCGCGGGCCACGCGCAGCGCGTCCTCCAGCTCCTCCGCGGCCTGCGCCTCCTCGAAGGCATCGTCAGCCTCCTGCGCAGCCCGGAGACGAGCCCGCGCCACGCGGACCCGTCCCAGCGCCGCTTCCTCGAACCCGGCCACACCGCAACCCCCGTCCACCGATTCCAGAACTAGTAAATTGCATAACTCTGCAAGTCTAGCCGGTGCAGCCCCGCCCGGTCGGGCCACCGTCCACGGGCTTCGGCGGAATTCCAGTCACAGCACTAGGTCGGACCTCCGGCCGACCGGTGCCCCTCGTCTTCGCGCCGGTCGACGAGGATGATCGCCACGTCGTCCGCCAGGCGGCTCTGAGTGTGGCGGAGCAATGCCCGGCGCAGGCCCTCCAGGAACGCCTCCCGGGTGTGGTCGCGCATGGTCATCATGGCCTCGGAGAGGTCGAAGAACGTGTTGTCCGGGTCCCGGGCCTCGATGACGCCGTCGGTGCACAACAGCAGCCGGTCCCCCGGTGCGAACGGATAGCTGTCCGTCCGCCCGGGAGGACCGTCGATGAATTCCTCGAGGCCGAGCGGCGGCAGGGGGACGGTGGGCATCAAAGACCGGACCGTGCCCTCGTGCAGCAGCAGTGGCGGCGGATGGCCCCTGTTGATCACCTCGACGTGAGGGCCGTCCGGGATCTGGGCCACGAGCGCGGTGACGAATCCCTCCAGAAGGGCGTCGCCGTCGCCAACCGCACCCGCACCCGCACCCGCGACGACGGCGTCCCGCCGCAGGGCCGCTCCGCAGTGGTCGATGACGTCCACCAGGTCGTCCTCGTAGTGCACGGCCTCCCGGAACGCGCCCAGGACGACCGCGGCCGCCCGCACGGCGGGCAGTCCCTTGCCCCGGACGTCCCCGACGATCATCCGGACCCCGTACCGGGTCTGGACCACGTCGTACAGATCGCCGCCGATCTGGGCTCCCGTCTCGGCCGCCAGGTACATGCTGGCCGCCCGTACCGGGCCCAGCCGGTCCGGCACCGGCCGCAGCAGGACCTCTTGGGCGGCCGTGGCGATCCGGCGGATCTGGTTGAGCTCGTTCTCCGTGCGCGTGCGCGCGGTGCGGCTCGTCATGAAGCTCGCCATCGACACCAGGAACAGGGCGAGGAAGTTCGTGTAGACCTGCTGGGTGCCCCAGGCGCCGTTGTAGGTGGCGGTGGTCACGCTGACCCCCACGGCCACCCCCGCCGCGGCGAGCGTGCCCTTGGGACCCATCGTCAGCGCCGCCAGAGCGGGTGTCGCGACCAGCATGGGGCCGGTATAGATGAAGTGCGCCGGCGTGAGCTCGATGAGGAGCACCAGCAGGGCGATCGCGAAGGGCACGCACTCCGCGAAGACAAAGAGAACCTGGTGGTGGCCATCGGCTCGCGGTCCGGGGGGCGAGCGCAAGTGCGCTCTCATGAGTACAGCCTGCCTCGCCCGGGCCCATGGCCGCCACCCGGTCCACCGGCCGCGAGAGCCGCCGCCGGAGCCGCGTACCCAGTCGGATGCCCGGGTCCGCTCCCGCCCGTCGGCCGTCATTCGAGCGTGAAGCCCGTGACGAGATCCGGCACGATGCGCAGGGCCCTGGTCGCCGTCTGCCCCACCCAGGGCACGAGCAGCGCCTCGTACGGGTCGGCCCCGTCCTCCTCGGCGACCAGAGACGCATAGCCGGTGACGACGGCGCTCCAGCCGAGGCGGGTCTCGGGGTCGATGGCATCTGCCTCGTAGGCGACGACGACCCCGGGCGCACCGGGGGTCGCCATGAGCGAAGCGAGCGCCGCGCCGTCCTGGAGCCGGACGATGATGTCCTCCCCGTCCACGAGATGGCTGACCGGCCGCACGGCCGGGAGGGCGTGCTCGGTGAAGACGATGCGTCCCATCGATACCGTGCCGAGCAGGCTCAGTGCTTCGCTGCGGTCCAACGGCTTCATGCGCCGGGCCGGCACCTCGTCCGGGAGGCCGGGCGCCGGTCGCCGCGTCGCTTCGTGGTCCATCATCCGCGTCCCTTGCTCGGCCCCCTCCACCGGTTCAGCCCTCTCCGGGTCCGGGGCGGCTTCGACCGGGCTCGTTCTCACGCAGCACGGTCAGACGCCGCTCGAACTCCTCCTCGTCGATCTCACCTCGGGCGAACCGTTCGGCGAGCACCTGCTTGGCGGAGGGTGCGGCGCGGGGCTCCGCCGGGTGCGCGGGGAAACGGTCGCTGCGGAGGAGCAGAACGATCGCCGTGACGGCGAGGGCCACGAGGAGCACCATGCTGAACATGGCGACCCAGGCCCAACCGCCCATTCCGTGGTCGTACCAGAACATGGTTCACGCTCCTGTGGCGATGGCCCGGGACCCGCCCACGGGGCAGGTCCCGCGTGTTCCCAATGTCCACCGGTCCACCGCGTCGGGGTATGGGCCGGTAGGGGTCACGACCAGGGCCGATCGGCCCATCACCGCCGCCCCGCCCTTGCCCCAGACTGAATGCGGACTCGAACGGAGGCCCCCGATGAGCACACCTTCTCCCACCCGGATCTCGGCCGCCCTGCCGGCGGAGTACCGCGCCCGTCTGACGGACATCGCGCGTGAGGTCAGCTTCCCCGCAGGTGCCCGCCTCTTCAACGAGGGAGGCCACGCAGACCGGTTCTGGATCGTGCGGTCCGGCACGGTCGGCCTCGACGTCCATGTGCCCGGAAGACGGGCCGCGGCGATCGAGACCCTTGGTTCCGGCGAGCTGGTCGGCTGGTCCTGGCTGTTCCCTCCCTACACCTGGCACTTCGGCGCGGAGGCGACGAGCCCCGTACGCGCCCACGAGTTCGATGCCGCAGCCGTGCGCACGATGATGGAGGCCGACACCGGCTTCGGCTCGGCCATGGGGCGCTGGGTGGGCCAGGTGCTCGCCCATCGGCTCGTGGCCGCCAGGGTGCGTCTCCTCGACCTCTACGCCCCTCACGGCAGCGGCAGCTCGCTGTGAACCGGGGCGTCCGGGTCGTCCGGGTCGTCAGGTAGTCCGGGTAGTCCCCATCGACATCATGTGAGGGAGCCGGCCATGCCCGCATCCCAGTACACCGTGAGTGACGTCATGGCCCAGACCGCCGTGGCCATCGGCCGCGAGGCCTCGTACAAAGAGATCGTCGAGCTGATGCACCAGTGGGGAGTGAGCGCCCTCCCGGTACTCGAAGGAGAGGGCCGGGTCGTGGGCGTTGTCTCCGAGGCCGACCTCTTGCCGAAGGAGGAGTTCCGTCAGGACGACCCGGCAGACCCGGCACTGCCGGGGTGGACGGAGGAGGCCTCCAAAGCCGGAGCGGTGCTCGCCGGGGACCTCATGTCCAGCCCTGCCGTGACCGTGCACGCGGACTCCACGATCGCCGAGGCCGCCCGCATCATGGCAAGGAACGGCGTGAAGCGGCTGCCGGTGGTGAGCGGCATCGGCATGCTGGAGGGCGTCGTCAGCCGCAGCGACCTGCTCAAGGTGTTCCTGCGGCCGGACGAGGAGATCGAGGACGAGGTCCGCACCGCCGTCCTCGCGGATCCGGCTTCCCCGGCAGGCGTCGACTGCACGGTCGAGGAGGGTGTCGTCACCCTCCGGGGCGACCTGCGGGACCGCGCCCTGGCACCTTTGGTCGTCCGGGCCGTCCGCGCCGTCGAAGGGGTCGTGGACGTGCGGATGGAGTCCGCGCGTCCCGTCGGTACGGCTTCCTGACAACACCGGCTTCACGGCTGCCTGACACCGGCTTCCACGCACCCGCCCGCCACTGAGCCGGGCGGGTGCGCCCACTTGGCGCGGCTACTTCCCCTCGGCGTCGCCCAAATGCCTGACGTGGGCGTCCGGGCCGGGGAAGAAGAGCGAGACCCTGCCGGTGTCCGACCAGCGGACGTCGTACGGCGGGGTGCCGTCGTCATGGTGCAGGCCGACGACTTCGCCGTCCCGGCCGGGCTTGCCGACCGTGGGGCCGTCCACCACGACCTGGTCCCCGAGGTGGGCGTGGATACCGCTTCCGGTCATCTCGAAGTTCATCGTCGTGCCTCCTTGTGGAACGCGTTTCTGGAGAGTCGGGCCGCGGCGAATCCGGTGAGGGCGGCGATCGCCGCGAGCCCGGCACCCGCCCGGCCGAGGGGCTCGGTGTCCAGTACCGCCTGGAGGAACGGCACGTAGAGCGCCGCCGCGGCGAACAGGATCGACGCGAGTACGGACAGCGGCAGGAAGAGGTTCTGGCGGGTCAGCAGACGGGTGCGCAGGCCGAGCACCACGCCCAGCTGGCTTGCCAGGAGCGCGAGGAAGAGGACGCTCTGCCAGGGCAGGCCCCAGTCCCGCGCGACGACTCCCGCGCCGAGGCTCGACGCGGAGACCACGGCGGCGAGGAGGAGCAGCCGCTGCCACGCTCCGTCCCCGAGGATCTGCTGGCCCGGTGGCCGAGGGGGCCTGTGCATGGCTCCCGGCGCGACGGGCTCGGCTCCCATGGCCACACCCGTCAGTCCGTGGGTGAGGAGGTTGATCCACAGGATCTGCCCCGCCCGCAGCGGCAGGGCGAGTCCCAGCAGGGGGCCGGCCAGCATCACGAGGATCTCCGCCGCGCCGCCGGCCAGCCCGTAGACGAGGAAGCGGCGGATGTTGTCGTAGACGCGTCTGCCCTCCTCCACGGCCGCGACCACGGTCGACAGCTCGTCGTCGGTGAGCACCAGGTCGGCGGCCTGCCGGGCGACCTCGGTGCCGCGTCGGCCCATGGCGACGCCGATGTCGGCCTGCCGCAGGGCCGGACCGTCGTTGACTCCGTCGCCGGTCATCGCGGTGATCTCGCCACGCGAGCGCCACGCCTCGACGATGTCCAGTTTCTGCTGCGGCGTCGTGCGGGCGAACACCGTGACGCCGGTGAGGTCGGTGATCCGTCCGGCCGCTACGTCCGGACCGGTGACGACGCACTCCCCCGACGGGTCGTCGCCGTTCAGCAGTCCGACGCGGGTCGCGATCGCCCGTGCCGTGGCGGGGTGGTCCCCGGTGATGAGCACCGGGGTGATGCCCGCCGCGCGACAGGCGGCGAGCGTGGCGGTCGCGTGGGGCTTGGGCGGGTCGCTGATCGCTACGAGGCCCAGCAGGCGCAGCCCCGATTCCGCTTCGACGGCGCGGTGCGGTACGTCGTCGCGTGTGGCCGAGGCGACCGCCAGGACCCGATAGCCGTGGGCGGCCAGCAGTGCCGCCTCCTGCCGTGCGCCGTGGAGCAGATCGGGCCCGTCGCCGAGGATGGCGGCGTCCAGCACCACTTCCGGCGCGCCCTTCAGGCACACCAGCACCTGACCCGACGGCGTCGTGTGCAAGGTGGTCATCCGCTTGCGCAAGCTGTCGAACGGCGCCTCGTCCGTTCTCGGGTGCTCACGGTGCAGGCCGGCTCGGCCCGCGCAGCCGGTCTTGGCGGCCGCTGCCAGGAGCGCGGCTTCCATGGGGTCTCCGACCGCGGTCCAGCGGTCCTCTTCGTCCGAAGGGTCCTCGGGCGGGCGCAGCCCCGCGTCGTTGCACAGGGCCGTCACGGTCAACAGCTCGCGTACGGGATCGAGTTCGTCGGCGGTCGGCTGCCTGCCCTCGACCAGCACGTCGCCTTCCGGCTCGTAGCCGACACCGAAGAAGTCGACCGCGCCGCGGGGCGTCCACACGTGCTGGACCACCATGCGCCCCTCCGTGAGGGTGCCGGTCTTGTCGGTGGCCAGGACCGTCACCGAGCCCAGCGTCTCCACTGCGGGAAGCCGCCTCACCAGGGCATGCCGGTCCGCCATCCGGCGTGCGCCCAGCGCGAGGGCCAGGGTGACCACCGCCGGGAGGGATTCGGGGACCGCCGCCACGGCGAGGCTGATCGCCGTCACCGCCATCGTGGCGACGGGCAGCCCTCGGACGAGGCCGAGCACGAACACGACCAGGCAGAGGGCCAGGGTCACGACGGCGAGAATACGGCCGAGGGCTCCGAGACGGCGCTGCAGGGGGGTCGGTTCCCTCTTGCCGTCGAGCAGGGCGGCGATGCGGCCGAGCGCGCTGCCGGCCCCCGTGGCCGTCACGGTCGCCACGCCCCTTCCCCGCACGACGACGGTCCCGGCGCTCAGCCGGGCTCCGGAGTCCTTGTCCACGGCCACCGACTCACCCGTGAGCATGGACTCGTCGACCAACAGGGCGGACGCTTCGAGAAGTTCGGCGTCGGCGGCGACGATGTCACCTTCGCCGAGGAGCAGTATGTCGCCGGGAACGACTTCAGCGGCCGGAACCTCCCCGGCGGCGGAGTCACGCAGTACCCGGGCGTTGGGGGCGGACAGTGCGGAGAGGGCGGCCACGGCATTGTCGGCGCGGATCTCCTGCGCCACACCGACCGCGGTGTTCACCACGATCACCAGAGCGATCACCACCGCGTCGGCATGGTCGCCGATCGCGAGGGTCAGCACAACGGCTCCCAGCAGCACCAGGATGAGTGCGTCCTTCAGCTGCGCGAGCACTCTGGCATACAGCGGCACGGTCTTGGCGGCCGCCACCTCGTTGCGGCCGTGTTCCCCGAGCAGGCGCGCCGCCTCCGCCTCCGTCAAACCCCTGTGGGGGCCTGCGGGAGAGGGCGCCTGCTGGGCGGCGGGCGTCGTCACGGCGTCCCTCACGGGACGGGAACCGTGATCACCGGGCAGTGGGCCCGGTGCAGCAGCCCGTGGACGACCGATCCGAGTCGCATGCCGGTGTAACCGCCCCTGCCCCGACGGCCCACGACCACGGCGAGTGCGTGCTCGGCGGCCCCGGCGAGCTCCTCCACCGGGTGCCCGATCGGCACCTCGTGCGTCACCGCGACGTCGGGGTACTTCTGCGTCCATCCGGCCGTCGTCTCGGCCAGCATCCGTCGCTGCGCCTGCAGTGCTTCCTCCTCGTCGTGGAGCAGGAAGAGCGGAGCCTGCCACACCGAAACGGCGCGCAGCTTGGCTCCTCTGAGATCGGCCTCTTCGAACGCCAGCGCCAGTGCCGCTTTCGACGACTCGCTGCCGTCGATGCCCACGACGAGGTAGGGCGGCTGCTGTGTGACGTGCTCGGCGTCGCCCACCACGACGACCGGACAGCGCGCCTGCGCGGTGACGGGGACGACGAGGGAACCGGCGCTGAAGAACTCCGAGCTACGGCTCAGGTGGCGCGAACCGAGGACGATCATGCGGGCCTGCCCGGACAGTCGTCCTATCGCCTGGGCGGGGAGCCCGTCGACCAGGTCCACGGCCGGTTCGACCTCCGGGTGGCGCTCCAGGCTCCAGGCGGCAGCGGCACCGAGGGCTTCCGAGGCGGCCTGGTGCAGGGCGATGCCGTGGGAGGTGCCGTCGGCGTGCCGGTCGCGCGTCGGGGGCACGGCGGCGACGAGCCGCAGCCCGCACCGGCGCCGTCGGGCCTCGTCCACCGCCCAGGCCAGGGCCATCCGCCAGTCCCTGGCCGGGTCGATGCCGACGACGATCTCACGGCGTTCGCCAGAGTCCGTCACGACTGGCTCCCGTGCTCGTGGCCGTGGCGCGGAATGAGCTGCACCGGGCAGTGCGAGTGGTGGATCAGGGTGTGCGTCACCCGTCCGAGTGTGGGTCCGAGATAGCTGGAGGACCGCCGGCCGCCCATCACCACCAGGTCCGCCTCGCGCGAGGCCTCGACCAGCACGCTGGCCACGGACGTGCTCTTCTCGGCATCCACCTGCACGGACAGGTCCGGGAACTCCTCGCGGATCCGTGCTCCTACTGCGTTCAGGTGATGGACGTGCTCGTCCGCGATCTGGTCCACGTCGTCGAGGAAGGTCACGACGTTGCCGACGGACTGCAGGATGTTCCACACGTGCAGCAGCCGCAGCGAGCTCTTGCGGAGCTGGGCCTCGCGTGCGGCGTACCGTGCGGCCTCGAGGTCGTGCTCGTCGCGGACGGCAGCGAGCACCGTGCCCGTCTCGGCGCCGTCCTCGATGCCCCTGACGATGACGACGGGCGTCTTCGCGCCCGCTGCGACCTTCAGCCCGACCGAGCCGAGCATGAGTGAGCCGAATCCGCCCGCGCCGCGGTTGCCGACCACGATGGTGCCGTGGAGTCCTGCGGCCCGGTGGAGGCTCGGTACGGGTGAGCTACGGCTGAACTCGGTGTTGACCTGCAGGCCGGGGAACTGCTCGGTCACCGCGGCGGCGGTGACGTCCAGCAGTTCACGGCCCGCCCGGCGGACGTTCTCGATGCTCTCCACCGAGACGTACAGGGCCCGGCCGTCGGTGTCGGCCCCGTACACGATGTGCAGCGGGCGCTCTCGGCGCGTGGCCTCGGCCGCTGCCCACAGCGCTGCCCGGCGGGCCGGCTCGGATCCGTCGACGCCTACTACGACGGAGCCGAGCTCCGAGCTGCTCGTGGTGCCTTCCATGGTTCCTCCTCGGAGAGCCTGGGTCGGGCTCTCAGGCTGGCACTGCGGACTCCCACACCCGGAGGGCCGCTCAGGTCCCCGGCGGGGGCCGAAGGTCCCGGCTCGTGCCGGAGGGCGGCCTCCGCAGGCGTGGGGGCTGGTCCGGTCGGTCCCGGCACCGGACCGTTCGGCCCTCCTCCTCTCGTAGGGGTCGGCGGATCGTGGGTTCCCGAGCGACCTCCGGCGCCATCACGCCCGTGTGGATCGCCGTGACGGCGGGAGGTGTCTCATGAAGCACATCAAGGTGGGAGACCTGATGACCGACGAGGTCGTCTCGGTCGTCACCTCTACCTCATTCAAGGATGTCGCGAAGCTGCTCGCTCAGCACGACATCAGCGGACTGCCCGTCCTCGACGACGAGGACCGGGTGCTGGGCGTCGTCTCCGAGAGCGACCTGATCGGCCGGGAAACCGCGGATCGGCCGCTCGCGCGCGGCGTGCCCGACGGCCGGGGGACGTTCCCCGCCGACTTCAGCGCCGGTGAGGTGATGACGGCGCCGGCGGTGACCGTCCCCGCGGAGGAGACCGTGGCGGGCGCCGCCCGCCTGATGGCCCGCCGAGGCGTCGAACGGTTGCCGGTCGTGGACGACGAGGAACGCCTCGTCGGCATCGTCACCCGCCGTGACCTGCTCAGGCTCTTTCTGCGACCCGACGCGGAGATACGGCGGCGCGTGGTCGAGGGCATCCTCATGGACACCATGGGGCTGGGCGCGGACGCGGTCGCCGTCCACGTGGTGGACGGCGTCGTCGCGCTGGACGGCCGGCTGGAGAGACGGAGTCAGGTCCCGGTCCTGGTCCGGCTCACCGGGCAGGTCGAGGGCGTGGTCGCGGTCGTGCCCCGTCTGAGCGCCCGCGTCGACGACTCCCCGCTCACGCCCCCTTCGCGCAGCGCCCGTGACATGCCCTGGTGACCGCGGGGGCCGGGCGTGGGCCGTCCGGGGGCCGGGCGTGGGCCGTCCGGGGGACGCCCGGGCACCGCACAGCCGTGTTCGCCGGCGTCACCGCGCGGACGCCGGCCCTTCCGGGACACCCTGGAGGTGGACCCGCTCGACTTCATCAGCCTGATCGGGGCGCTGAGCGGCCGCCCGGGCCTCCCCGGCCCGGAGGCGGGACCGGCGCGGACTTCCCCCGCGCGGCCGGGGCTGGTCGGGTCCTCTATGGGGCCACATGGCCCCTCCTCCGCCCCTGGCCCCGCGGGCCATGCTGAGAGCCAGACCGCAACCCCGCGGCGCCCAGGAGGTTCCCACCATGAAGCACCACGTGACTGTCGGCGTCGACGGCTCTCCCGAGAGCGTGGCCGCCGCCCGCTGGGGCGCCCGGGAGGCGTCCTTGCGGCACGTGCCGCTGAGGCTCGTCCACGCCGTCGACTGGCCGATGAGCCCCGCCATCCCCCGCACGGGCCACGAGGCGGCCGACCGGTGGGCCGACGAGGCGCTCACCGAGGCACTGGCTGACGTACGCGCCCGCCACCCCGATGTGGAGACCACCACGAGGTGTCTCTCCGGCAGGCCGGCCGCGGCCCTTGCCGCCGAGGCGACCGACGCCGGGCTGCTCGTCCTCGGTTCCCGTGCCATGGGCGGCCTGGCCGGCTTCCTCATCGGCTCGGTGGGCATGTCGACGCTCGCGGCCACCGAGACGCCGGTGGTCCTCGTACGGGCGTCGGACGAACCCGCGGACACGGAGCCCGCCCGGTACGGCGAGATCGTCGTGGGTGTCGACATCCACGAGGCGGCCGACAGGGTCCTCTCGTTCGCCTTCGAGGAAGCCGCCCGCCGCGGTTGCGCGCTGCGGGCGGTCCACGGCTGGAAGCTCCCTCCCGCCTACGAGTACGTCCCCTTCTTCGATCCCGACAACGAACGGGACATCGGCCGGAGCGTCTCCCAGATGCTGGACGACACGCTGCTGCCGTGGCGTCACAAGTTCCCGTCCGTGAGCGTCACCGGCACCGCCTTCGCGGGGCCCGCCGGCCCACAGCTCGTCCAGGCCGCAGCGGGCGCGGACCTCGTCGTCGTCGGCCGGCATCTGCGCCGCTCGCCCCTGGGCGCGCATATCGGACCGGTGGCCCATGCCGTCCTGCACCACGCCGCCGCACCTGTCGCCGTCATCGCCCACGACTGACGGCCCGCACCCAAGGGAGATCCGGCCATGCCTCATCGCACTGTCGCCGAAGTCATGACCAGGGACGTGGCCACGGCCAGTCCCGAGGCCTCGCTCAAGACGGTCGCCTGGAGCCTCGACTACAACGGCGTCTCCGCCCTTCCCGTCGTGGACACCCGCCATCACCCCATCGGCCTCGTCTCGGAAGCCGACCTGCTCCGTCGGCAGGCCGGCCTGCCCGACACCGAGGGGCGGGACCGCATGGGCGGGACGACCGACGTGGACCAGCACACCAGGGACGCCCGCACGGCCGGCGAGCTGATGTCGACCCCCGTCCTCACGGCCCGTCCGGAGTGGGGCATCGTCGAGACGGCTCGCTATCTGCACGAGCGGGGCGTCAAGCGGCTCCCCGTGGTGGACGACACCGGAACGCTGGTGGGCATCGTCAGCCGTTCGGACCTGCTGCGGCCGATGCTCCGTCGCGACGACGCGATCCGCGACGAGATCGTCGACGAGGTGCTGGGACGGACCCTCCGGATGACCCCGGGCGGGGTGGACGTGGCCGTACGGGAAGGGGTCGTCTCCCTGAGTGGCCGGGTCGAGGAGCGCTCCAGCATCCCCGTCGTGGAACGCCTGTGCCAGTCGGTCGACGGCGTCGTCAGCGTGGACCAGTCCCTCGGCTACACGGTCGACGACCTGTCGCAGGATGTCGGTCCGGAGCACAGTGCCGGCGCCCGCTGAACGCGGCGGGAGGCGACAGAAGGCGGAAAGAGTCCATCCGCTTCTCGCGGATCCCGATTGTGCGGTGCACGGCCATCAGCCGCTTCTCCGCATCCGTTAAGGACTCTTTCCGTCCATTTCATTGAAGCACCGCCCGGGCCCGGGCGGCAGGGCCGGTCAGTCCCCGGCGCACCCCGGACGGCCCTACCTGCGAAGGACGGCGATATCGAGGCTGGACGTACGGCCGATATGTCAGGAGGAATCATGAAGCACCTGCGCACCGTCGACGACGTGATGACCCATGCCGTCATCTCCGTCGATCGCGGAGCACCGTTCAAGGACATCGTGGAGGCCATGCGGCAATGGCGGATCAGCGCGCTGCCCGTCCTGTCGGAGGACGGGCGGGTCGCGGGCGTGGTCTCCGAGGCGGACCTGCTGCTCAAGGCGCAGGGCGCGGACGAGTCCCGCGCCGTCTCGGCCGGCGAGCTGATGACCGTACCGGCGGTGACGGTGCCCAAGGACGCCACCATCGCGGGCGCCGCCCGTCTGATGGCCCGCGGCCACTTGAAGCGGCTCCCCGTGGTCGACGGCGACGGCCGCCTCGTCGGTGTGGTCAGCCGGGGGGACCTCCTGAAGATCTACCTCCGCCCCGACGGGGACATCGGAGAGGAGCTCCGTGAGCTGATCATGGCTGAGCTCATCCCCGCCGGTTCGGCCGAGGTGCACGTCCACGTGGCGAACGGAATCGTCCACCTGCACGGCTCCGTCCCCGACGGTTCCCTGGGGGCCGTGCTGATGCGGGTCGCTCGCACGGTACCCGGCGTCGTGGACGTCACCGCGCAGTTCGACGTCGAAGTCCCCGCCTGAGGAGAACGACGATGAGGCACCGCAGCGTCGCCGACCTGATGACTCCGACGGCCGTGAGCGTCCGGCCCGGCACCCCGTTCAAGGAGATCGCCCGGCTCCTCGACGAGTTCGGCATCACGGCCGTGCCCGTCGTGGACGATTCCGAGCGTCCGATGGGTGTGGTCTCCGAAGCGGACCTGCTCCGCGGACGCGACGGCGGAGGCGGTTCGACCACCGCGGCCGGCATCATGACCAGCCCGGCCGTCACCGCCGATCCCGAGTGGAGCGTGGTCCGCGCCGCGCGTGTGATGCGCAAACACTCGGTCAAGCGACTGCCCGTGGTGGACGCCGGCGGCCGGATCATCGGGATCCTGAGCCGCAGCGACCTCCTTCAGCTCTTCCTGCGCCGTGACCACGCGATCCAGGAAGAGATCCTCGAAGACGTGCTGACCCGGACACTCGGGCTCAGCCCTTCGGCCCTGACCGTCGAGGTCACCGATGGCGTGGTGACGCTCAGCGGCACGGTGCGACGGCACAGCCTCGTCCCCATCGTCGTGCGGCTGTGCCAGAGCGTCGACGGAGTGGTGGACGTGATCAATCGGCTCAACTACGAGCATGACGACATGTCGGTCGGCTCACCGGCAGCCACCGAGCGGTAGGAGAAGACCCGTGAGGCATCGAGAAGTGAGCGAGCTGATGACCCGGGAGGTCATCACCGTCCCCCGGAACGCCGTCTTCAAGGACGTCGTCCGGACCCTCCTGGACCACCAGGTGTCGGCCGTCCCGGTCGTCGACTCCGCGCGGCACCCCCTCGGCCTGATCTCGGAGGGGGACCTCCTCCCGAAGTCCGCGGGCCAGGGCGACTACTTCCGGTCGCTGCCCGAGCGGGAAGCGTGGGAAGAGGACAAGGCGGAGGGGCTGCGCGCCGAGGAACTGATGTCCGCTCCCCCCGTCTGCGCCGGACCCGACTGGACCGTCGCCGAAGCCGCCCGGCTGATGGAAGCGCAAGGCGTCAAACGGCTCCTCGTCGTCGACGGGGCGGACACGCTGGTCGGCATCGTCAGCCGCCGGGACCTGCTGCGCATCTTCCTCCGCGACGACGATGCGATCCGCCACGAGATCATCGGGGACGTCCTCGACCGCACGCTGCACCAGCGCGCCGAGGGCATCACCGTCGAGGTGGCCGACGGCCGCGTCGAACTGCACGGGACGGTGCAGTTCAAGAGCCTCATCCCGGTCATCGACCGGCTCTGCCGCACCGTGGACGGCGTGGTCTCGGTGACGGAGCAGCTCGGCTACGCCGTCGACGACACGGTCGCACCCTGAGGAGCCGGGTGTCGTGCCGCCGAGCGCCTTCCACCCCGTCGCGGTCGCGGCCCGACCGGATTCCCACCTGACGTGAGGACGGCCAGCATGAACGGACTCGTCGCCGTCGGCCTCGACGGCTCGGCGGAGAGCGTGGCGGCAGCCCACTGGGCGGCACGGGAGGCGCTGGCGCGCGGGGTTCCGCTCCGTCTCGTCCACGCCGAGGAATGGTCGTCCCCCCGCGACATCACCCCCGTCGCCAGCGCCGAGATGCGCTCGCGGTGGGCGCAGGCGCTCCTGCGCGATGCCGCGGACGAGCTCCGTGAGAGGCATCCCGCACTGGCCGTCAGCACCCGGTCCCTCGACGACCGGCCCGCGAAGGCACTGGCTGGCGTGGCAGCCACCGCAGACGTGCTCGTCCTCGGTTCCAGGGGGCTCGGCGCCCTCACCGGGTTCATCCTCGGCTCGGTCGGTATGGCGGTCATCCACGCGACGGAACGGCCCGTCGTACTGGTGCGGGCGGGCGAGGACGCGAGGGCGCACTCCCAGGGCCACGACGCGGACCGCGAGCTGGTCGTGGGCGTCGACACCGGCCGGCCCTGCGACGCGCTGCTGGCCTTCGCGTTCGAGGAGGCCTCCCGGCGGTCCTGCACACTGCGTGCGCTGCACAGCTGGACGCTTCCCCCGGTGGCGGGGTACGGAGCGGCGTACGACCCGCGGGTCCACGCACAGCTGGACATGATTGCGAAGGCCGGTCTGGACGAGGTGTTGGAGCCGTGGCGTGAGAAGTATCCGGCCGTCCGGGTCGCCGCGCGTGCGACGGCCGGACATGCCGCCTCGCAGTTGGTGGAGGCCGGATCGAAGGCAGGACTCGTCGTCGTCGGCCGACGCATCCGCAGCTCGTCGGTCGGCGCGCACATCGGTCCGGTCACTCACGCGGTCCTCCACCACTCCCGAGCGCCCGTCGCCGTCGTAGCACACCCCTAGCCGGCGGAGCCGGGCTTGCCGGAAGCAGGAGAACCGCGTCATCGAAGGAGATGCACCTCATGACGAGCCAAGTGACCGTGGGCCTCGACGGCTCCCCTGAAAGTACTGCGGCGGCCCGCTGGGCGGCGTACGAGGCCGTGCTCCGGGGTGCGTCCCTGGACCTGGTCCACGCCGAGGAGTGGCTGGAGAATCCGCCGCTGCCGGTCGCGACCACCGAGGAACGCCGGCACTGGGCCGAGGGCGTCCTGCGCGGGACGGCCGACGAGCTGCGGCGCGAGCACCCTTCGCTGGAGATCTCCACGCGCCGGGTGGGGGGCCTGCCCTCTTTGGCTCTGGCGTCCGCCGCGAAGGACTCCGACATGCTCGTACTCGGCTCCCGGGGGCTCGGCAGCATCGCCGGTTTCGTCGTCGGGTCCACGGGCTCGGCCACCATCGCCGAGACCGAGCGCCCCGTCGTGCTCGTACGGTCCGCCGACGGCTCGGGAAACCCGGCGGGCGGTGTCCCCGAGCGGGGGCACGTCGTGGCCGGCCTGGACATCCACCAGCCCGGTGACCGGATCCTCGCCTTCGCCTTCGAAGAGGCCGCCCGTCGCGACGGCACGCTGGTCGTCGTCCACGGATGGTCTCCGCCCCCGGTCCTGAGCTATGCGCCGGCGCTCGACGCCGGGGTCCTCATGGAGATCGGTCACGGCATCGGCACGGAGCTGGAGGGGATCCTGGGCCCGTGGCGGGCCGAATTCCCCTCGGTGCCGGTCGAACCGCGCGTGACCATCGGTCAGGCGGCGATCCAGATCCTTGACGCCGCCACCGGCGCCGCCCTCGTCGTCGTCGGCCGGCGCATCCGCCGCTCGTCCTTCGGCACCCACATCGGCCCGGTCGCCCACGCCGTGATGCACCACGCGACCTCGCCGGTCGCCGTGGTCGCCCACGGCTGACGCCCACCGCCCAGGCAGGGAAATCCCATGACCACGTCACTCCCGGACCCAGCAGAGATCGTTCCCCTCATCGAGGACGCCGTCATGGCGCCGTCGATGCACAACGCCCAGCCCTGGACGTTCGTCCTGCGGGCGGACACCGGAGTCATCGAAGTGCACGGTGACCCCAGCCGGTCCATGCCCCGCGCCGACCCCGACCACCGCGCCCTCCACCTGGGCTGCGCCGCCGCGCTGTTCAACCTGCGGGTGTCCGCGGCCCGGGCGGGTTGGGAGCCCGTCGTACGGACGCTGCCCGACGACGGCGACCCGTGGCTCCTTGCCGCCGTACAGCTCCGGGAGCCGGGGGCGACGGGGGCGGACAGCGGACTCGCAGCCCTCCACCCGGCGGTGCGGCGACGTCGCTCCAGCCGGTTCCCCTTCACGGACGAGGAGGTACCGCCCGCCCTGCTGGACGGTCTGCGGGCCGCCGCTCGCCTGGAGGGCTGCCGTCTGGCCGTGCCGGACGCCTGGCACACCGAGACCGTTCTGGGGCTGGTCCACGACTCCGAGCACCGCGAGGAGATGGATCCCGCGCTCCGGGCGGAGACGACGGCGTGGACGGGTGCGGGCGCACCGGACGAGCAGACCCGGCCCGACGGCATCCCGGCCTACGCCTTCGGTCCCAAGCAGTCCGGCCGGGGAGCCGCCGTACGCGACTTCGGCCGCTCCCGGACCGTACCCGGCCGGGGCTGGGCCGCTTTCGAACGGCGCCCCCGGATCGCACTGCTGGGTACCTCCGGGGACGGGCCCGCGGACTGGCTGCGCGCTGGACAGGCCCTGGAGCGGGTCCTGCTCCAGGCCACCATCGACGGCCTGGTCACCTCCATGACCTCGCAGCCGCTGGAGTGGCCGGAACTCCGCTGGACGGTACGTGACCCCGGGGTGGCGATGAGCCACGTCCAGATGGTCATCCGGCTCGGCTACGGCCCCCAGGGGCCCGCGACGCCCCGACGCCCCGTGGCCGAGGTCCTCGACGTCCGATGAGCCACCGGAGCACCGGACCGGCCGTGCCGAAGGGGCGTCGGCCGGCCGTGATGCCGGATCCGGTGCCCCCGCCGGGCGCCTCCGGGTGCCCCCGACCGGACCGGGAGCCGCGGACACCGACTCCCCGGCGGCCGTTCCCGGTCGCAGCGCTATGAGGCCTCCATGTCCAGCCAGCCCGTGTACGGCTTCGGGGAATCCTGAAGCGATGGCGCCCCGACGGCCCGCATGTCTCCGTAGGCCGTTCGCTTCAGCTGCTGGGCCAGGTTCTCCATGGCCCGCGCGGCGGCGAGTTCGTCGCCGATCTCCGGTACGTCCTTGTCCTGGGGCGCGCAGTGGGCGGTGCCGTGGCCGATGAGCTTGTTCGCGCCGGTGTCCAGTTCCAGGCGGGCCTTCGTCGTCTGGTCCTCCTCGAAGAGGTAGAGGCGGACCTTCCATTCAGCGGTGTGTGACATGACGTGCCTCCGGTGAGGGGTGGCGGGACTCCGTGCGGCGGTGCGTACGCCTGACCCATCGCCGCAGTTCGTCGGTGCCCCAGACGAGGACGGGGAAGGTGGCGATGAGGGCGACGACGTCGAGCGGCAGGGCGGCCGTGCCGAAGAGGCCCTGCAGCGGCGGTGCGTAGACGAGGGCTGCCGTGAAGGCGAGTTCGAAGGCGATGCCGGCCAGGAGCAGGGGGTTGGTGAAGAGCCCGATGTCGCGCAGCGCCGCGTGGTCGGTGCGGGCGGCCACCGCCGTGCCGACCTGGCAGGTGACGATGCCGGCGAACGTGGCCGTGGTCGCGGTGACGTACGCGTGGTGGAGTGGGCTGCCCGTCCCGGTGGGATCTCCCGGCTGCCAGCCGGCTCGCCACAGCACGTAGAAGAACGCGCCCATGACCAGGACTGCGGAGACCGTACCGAGGTAGCCCCAGCTGCGGATGAGCATGTCGCGGGAGATGACGCCCTGCGAACTCGGGCGGGGCGGGCGGCTCATGGTGCCCGGCTCGGCCCGTTCGCGGCCGAGGGCGAGGGCGGGGAGGGTCTCGGTGCCGAGGTCGATGGCGAGGATCTGGAGGACGGTCAGCGGCAGCGGGACCGCGCCGGCCGACAGCGCGAAGACCAGGAACGGGACGACCTCGGGGGTGAGGTGGGCGAAGATGTAGACGATGAACTTGCGGACGTTGTCGTAGACCCGGCGGCCGGATTCGATCGCGGCGACGATGGTGGCGAAGTTGTCGTCGGTCAGCACCATGGTGGACGCCTCGCGGGCCACGTCCGTGCCGGAGAGGCCCATGGCCACGCCGATGTGGGCGCGGTGCAGCGCGGGGGCGTCGTTGACGCCGTCCCCGGTCATGGCGACGATCTGGCCGTGGGCGCGCAGGGCGTCGGCCACCTTCAGCTTCGTCTCGGGTGAGGAGCGGGCGAAGACGACTTCGGCGTCCGCCGATGCGAGGAGTTCGTCGAGGTCGTGGTCACCGATCGACTCGGACTGTGCCACCACGTGCAGACGGGGCAGCCCGATGCCGACTTCGCGCGCGACGGCCGCGGCGGTGGCACCGTTGTCGCCGGTGACGATGTGCACGCGCAGGCCCGCGTCGTGGCAGCGCCGGACGGCGGCGGCGACTTCGGCCCGGGGCGGGTCGTACAGGCCGACGAGCCCGAGCAGGCGCAGCCCGGTCTCCGCGTCCTGGCGACGGCCCGGTACCCCGGCACCGGTCGGCAGTTCCCGGACGGCGACCGCCAGGACGCGCATTCCCTCGTGGGCGAGTTCCTCCGCCGCGGCGGCCGCGGACCCCGAACCGTGTTCCAGCGTGTGCAGCACCGTCTCCGGTGCGCCCTTGACGATGACCCGCAGACCGTGTGCGCCATCGGCTTGGACGACGGACATCAGACGCAGGCGGGGGTCGAAGCGGAAGAGGGCCCGGCGCCCGGTGTCACGGCCGCCCAGGTCGACGGGAGCGGCGTGGGCGGCGGCGCCCTCGACCAGGGCCGTCTCCGTCGGGTCGCCGTGGAGTGCGCCCCTTTCGTCTCGGGTGACCGTGGTGCACAGTGCGCTGGTTCGCATCAGCTCGCCGTCCCAGGGCCCGGGTTCCCTTCCGTGCTCCGGCGTCCACACGGCTTGGAGCCGCATGCGGTTCTGGGTGAGGGTTCCGGTCTTGTCGGTGCAGATGACGTTGGTGGAGCCGAGGGTTTCGACGGCGCTCAGGCGTTTGATCACCGCTCCTTGGCGGGCGAGGACGCGTACGCCGACGGCGAGCGCGAGGGTGATGGTCGGCAGCAGCCCCTCGGGGACGTTGGCGACGAGCAGGCCGATCGCGAACATGAGGGTGTCCGTCAGCGGCAGGCCCACGGCGACACCAGCCGCCAGGAACACGCCGCCCATGGCGACCGCTACGGCGGCGATCAACCAGGCGACCTTCTTGACCTGCTGTTCCAGGGGGCTGGGGTCGCGCCGGGTGCGCTGGCTCAGTGCGGCGATGCGGCCGAGTTCGGTGTGGTCCCCGGTGGCGAACACGATCGCCCGGGCCTGGCCCTCCGTGCAGACGGTGCCGCTGAACACGAGGTTGGGCTCCTGCAGCAGCGGCGCCCCGATAAGTCCGGGGCCGACGACGCGTTCGGCGGGGGTCGACTCCCCCGTCAGCATCGACAGGTCGACCTCGATGCCTCCCTCGCTCAGCCGTGCGTCGGCGGGAACCTTGGCCCCCTCTTCGAGGACGACCAGGTCGCCCGGCACCAGTTCTCGCGCCTCCACCGCCGAAGGGCGGCCGTCGCGGATCACCAAGGCGTGCTCGGGCAGGTACTTCGCCAGGGTCTCCACCGCCTGTTCGGCCTGCCGCTCCTGAAGGAGCGCGAACGCCGCGTTGACGAGGACCACGGCGATGATGGCCCACCCGAGCACGGGAAGGGCCGCGACGAACGCCAGCGCGGCGGCCGCCCAGAGCAGCAGGGCCAGCGGATGCACCAGCTGTCGTACGAGTTCTCGCCCCAGGGAGGTACGCGCCTTGCGGCGGACCTCGTTCGGACCGTAGACGGCGAGGCGTCGGGCCGCTTCCCGGGCGGAGAGGCCCCTCGGGCCGGTGTGGAGTTCGCGGCGCAGCAGCGGCAGCGGCTCCATCGGGTCCGGGCTCAGGAGCGGCTCCTGACCTGCGGACCGCGGGGAGGTGGTGGCCTCAGTCATCTCCGGCTCCCGGTTCCCGGCGCATACGGCCGGACCACCGTGGCTCCACGAGCACCCATTCGCGCTCCCACGCGGCCAGGCTGCGCGCCTCGACGCGGCGGAGCCTGAGCCACACGACTCCCCCGGCGGACAGGACGAGTACGCCGAAGGCCCCGGATCCGGCGGCCACGGCGGTCGAGGCGAGTTCGCCGTCGGAGCGGGGGGCCTGCGCCTCCCTGCCCGCGTCATCGACCCAGATCGTGACCTTCGCGCCCACGGGTGTGCCGGCCGGGACCAGGACCGTGTCGGTGTGCCGGTGGGAGGCGGGGTACTCCCAGGCGGCCCGCGCCGTGGCCATCCGGGCGCTGTTGAACCGGGCGGGGAGCAGGCGGTCGGCCTCACCGGCCGTCGTCGCCGGGACCCGGTGCCGGTGCAGGGCCTCCGCGTGGGCGGCGCGGGCTTCGGTGTTCCAGACGGCCGTCCCGACGGCGATGGCACAGAGCACGGCGATGAGCGGAGACAGCGCGAGGGCTACGAGCCAGTGGCCGCGTGTACGGTCGGCGGCGCGGCGCAGTTCGTTCGCTGGGGGGCGCCGCCGCCGGCGGGGGCGCCCGCCCCGAACACGGGGGGGGGCGGACAAATGGTGCCACCCCCCCCCCGCCCGGGCCGGCCCGGCAGA
>NZ_JBHJTK010000001.1:455542-476573 GCF_042267665.1 Streptomyces sp. NPDC056224 | reverse complement strand
ATCCGGGCCGCCCCGCCGCCTTGGGAACACCGCCCGGCGTTGCGCGTCCACGGCGGGGGGGATCCGCCCCTGTGGCGGGTTTTCGGGGGGGGGGCGGGGCGCTTTTCTTTCCACCGGCGCCGCGCCGGCAGTCGTCGCAGCGAGCCCTTCTCCGGGTGGGCCTCGAACATGTCGTCCCTCCGCCCTGCGGACGTGCCGAGTCTCTCAGTGGAGGTCTGCGAGTTCGGCGCTGATGTGGTGGGCCCAGGTCTGGATCCGCTCGGGATTGCGGAAGTCGCCGCCCTTGCCCTGGCGGACCATCGCCTTGGCGATCAGCCCCGGGGTGTGCTCCGTGATGCTGCCGCCGAAGGTGACGTGTTCGCGTGCGCCCAGTCGCTCCATCTGCTGCGCGACCGCCCGCACCGGCGGGATGTCGTGCTGCTCGGCGGAGCTGTCGACCGGGCCGCTGCTGAACAGCCAGACCGGGCGGTGCTTGAGGGAGTCGGCGTTGCGTTCGGCGCAGCGCTTGGCCTTGCGGCTCCAGTGCCCCGCGTACAGGGCTCCTCCGAGCACCACGGCGTCGTAGCCGCGTACGTCGTCCACGTCGTCGGCGGGGAGCACGACGGCGTCGAGGCCGTCCGCGCGGAGGGTCACGCCGATCTGCTCGGCGATGCCCGCGGTCGCTCCGTGCTTGGTGCCGTAGGCGATGAGTACCCGCTTCAAGGTCATGACGATTCTCCGTTCCTGTCGTTTTCGGTGTGCTTCACCGGGTTCCCCGCCGTGCGTGGCGCGACGTGCTCCTCCCGTCCCGTTCGGTCCGGGCCGTACCGCTTGCGTTCGGCGGTCGCCACGTGCTGCTTCACGGCGGCGAAGCTGTCCGGGGCGACGGAGATCGAGTCGATGCCGGTCGTGACCAGGAACTCGGTGAAGGCGGGGTCGTCGCTGGGGCGCTGGCCGCAGAGACCGACCGTGCGGCCGGCGGACCGGGCGCGCGGGACCAGGGCCTCGATGCTGCGGGTGACGGCGGGGTCGTTCTCGTCGAAGACGTGGGCGAGGGCTTCGGAGTCGCGGTCGACTCCCAGGGTGAGCTGGGTGAGGTCGTTGCTGCCGATGGAGAACCCGTCGAAGCGCTGGGCGAAGTCCTGGGCCAGGATGATGTTGGCGGGGATCTCCGCCATGACGTACACCTTCAGTCCGTTCTCACCGCGGCGCAGGCCCTCGTCGGCCATGGCCTCCAGGACCTTGTCGGCCTCTTCGAGGGTGCGGCAGAAGGGGATCATGACGATGACGTTCGTCAGGCCCATCTCCTCGCGGACCCGGCGCAGCGCCCGGCATTCGAGGGCGAAGCCCTCCCGGTACCCGTCGCTGTAGTAGCGGCTCGCGCCGCGCCAGCCGATCATCGGGTTGGCTTCGACCGGTTCGAAGGGGCGGCCGCCGAGCAGGCGTGCGTACTCGTTGGTCTTGAAGTCGCTGGTGCGGACGACGACGGGGGCGGGCCACCGGGAGGCGGCGATCCGGGCCATTCCGTAGGCGAGGTGGTCGACGAAGTACTGGCCGCGGTCGAGGTGGCCCTCGGTGAGCTGGTCGACCGCGCAGCGGTCCCCGTGGTCCAGCCGTTCGGGGTGCAGGAGCGCCATCGGGTGGGCCTTGACCTGGTGCGCGACGATGAACTCCAGCCGGGCGAGCCCCACGCCGTCGGCCGGCAGCCGCCACCAGCGGAAGGCCGCGGACGGATCGGCGAGGTTCAGCATGACCCGGGTCCGGGTGGCCGGCAGGCCGACGAGGTCGGTCTCGGTCTCCTCGTACGCGAGAAGGCCCGCGTAGACCCGGCCCCTGCCCCCTTCGGCGCACGAGACGGTGACGTCCTGGCCGTCGCGCAGCACCTCGGTGGCCCGGGTGGTGCCGACGACGGCGGGAACCCCGAGTTCGCGGCTGACGATGGCGGCGTGCGAGGTGCGGCCGCCGTGGTCCGTGACGATCGCGGAGGCCCGCTTCATGATCGGTTCCCAGTCCGGGTCGGTGATGCCGGTGACGAGCACTCCGCCGGCCGGGAAGCGGTCGAGGTCGACGGGCGTGTCCAGGGCGACGACCGGGCCGCGGCCGATGGCCTCACCGACCGCGATGCCCTCGATCAGGGCATCTCCCGGCGTGGCGGTCAGCCGGCAGCGGCGCAGGGTCGAGGCGCGGCGCCGGGACTGCACGGTCTCGGGCCGGCCCTGCACGATCCACAGGTCTCCCGTGATGCCGTCCTTGGCCCATTCCAGGTCCATGGGGCAGCCGTAGTGCTCCTCGACGGTCCGGGCCCAGTCGGCCAGGAGCCGTACCTCCGCGTCGGTCAGCACACGCCGCGACCGCTCCTCACCGGTCGTGTCGACGGTCCGGGTCAGCCCGTGTTCCGCGTAGACGGCCTTCTGCCGCTTCGCGCCGATCCGTACGTCGATCACCGGGTCCAGCGCCGGGTCCTTCATGCTCGGCTTGAACACCGTGTACTCGTCGGGGTCGACCTGACCGCTGACGACGGTCTCCCCCAGCCCCCGGGCCGCGCTCACGACGATGACCTCGGGAAAGCCGCTCTCCGGGTCGAGGGTGAAGATCACGCCCGCGCCCGCCAGGTCGGACCGGACCATCAACTGGACGCCGACGGAGAGCGCGACGGAGAGGTGGTCGAAGCCCATCCGTTCCCGGTAGTCGATCGCACGGTCGGTGAAGAGCGACGCGTAGCAGCGGTGGCAGGACTCCAGCAGCTGGGCGGGCCCCCGGACGTTCAGGTAGGTCTCCTGCTGCCCGGCGAAGCTCGCTTCCGGCAGGTCTTCGGCGGTGGCGCTGCTGCGTACGGCGACCTCGGGCTGCTCCCGCCCGTGGTCACGGGCGAGCTGCTCGTACGCGGAGACGATCTCGGTGCGCAGCCCGTCCGGCAGCGGCTCGGCGAGGATCATCGACCGGATCGCCGCCCCCACCTCGTCCAGCGCAGCCCCCTCGTGCAGACGTCCGAGCTGCTCGTCGATGCGCCCGCGCAGCCCGTGGCGGCCCAGCAGCTCTCCGTACGCTTCCGCCGTCGTGGCGAACCCGGGAGGCACGCGGACGCCGGCGGAGGCCAGGTGGGCGGTCATCTCCCCCAGTGAGGCGTTCTTGCCGCCCACGCGGCCCACGTCCTGACGGCCGAGTTCTGCGAACGGTATGACGCGTCGGGTGGTGGCCATGACGTCCTCCGTGTACGTGCGGTGATCGCGGGGCTCAGCAGGGCATCGGGCGCCCGGGCGGGGTGCGCGGGTCCGGCGGCGCGGGCGCGTGGGGGTGCTCGCGTCGGATCTCGGCCCGGATGCGCCACATCGTCGTCATCCTTCCGGGAGCGGGGGCTGCGAGCTGCGTCCGGATTCCACGGTCGCGCCTCCCGGTGCCGGGGGCACAGTGCCGAGCGGGTCAGGGGCGGGGGGCCGAGTGGGCCGTACCCGGGAGGGACCGGTCGGCCCGGGCGTCCGGGGCAGGGCGGCTGCTATGGAGTCCGCCCAGAGTGCGATCTCGGCGCCGTTCACGTAGGAGCCGTAGCGGCATCCCAGGAGCCGGAAGAGGATGCGGCCGGTCCGGCTGAGGTGCTGGGGGCGGATCGTGCCGGAGAAGCGGTGGTGGTCACGGGGGCGGACCAGCTGCTGGAGCTCGACCAGCGGCCGTTGTTCACCCCTGTCGGCGAGTCCGCGCAGGAGGCGGGGCAGTGCGGCCGTCATGCCGACGCTGAACATCCACACCGGCCGGGCGGCCAGGTCCGTGTGACGGTCACGGACGAACGCGGCGGCAGGCGTGAGCCAGGCACCGTCGTGGACGGCGCTGCCCACGACGCACGCCTCGTATCGCGTGAGGTCGGGGCGGTCCTCCTCCTGTCCGGACAGCGAGCGGACGTCAACCGGGTGGTGCGCTTCGCGCAGCCGCTCCGCGAGGCGTCCGGCGATCTCCCGAGTCGATCCGTGCTCGGTGGCGTAACAGATCAGGACGGTCATCCAGGCACCTCCGGTCCGTGGTCCAGAAGGATGGAACCCCTTCCCCCCAAGGGAAACCGCCGGGCCGGTCCGCGGACAGGGCCGCGTGGGGCAATCAGGGGTCCGAAGGGCCCATGCCGCGACCGCCGGGTGCGGTCACGCTGGAGGTATGTCCGAGACGACGACCACCGACCTCTACGAGGTCACGATGGCGATGTCGTACCTGCGCGAAGGCATGCGCGCGCCGGCCACCTTCAGTCTGTTCGTCCGGGACCTGCCGCCCGGCCGGGGGTTCCTCGTCTCCGCGGGCCTGGAGCCGGCGCTGGACTACCTCTCCCGGCTGCGCATCACGGCGGACGACGTGCGGGACTTCGCCCGCGCGCTGCACCGGCCTCCCCAGGAGCTGGCCGCACTGCTGGACCTCCGCTTCGACGGGGAGGTCCGGGCGATCCCCGAGGGCCGGATCGTAGGCGCCCAAGAACCCCTGCTGGAGGTCACCGCCCCGCTGCCGCAGGCCCAGCTCGTCGAGACGTACCTGCTCACGCAGGTGTGCCACCAGACCGCGGTCGCGTCCAAGGCGGCCCGATGCGTGCTCGCCGCGCGAGGACGGCCCCTGGTGGACTTCTCGCTGCGTCGCACCCACGGCCCGGGGGCCGGGCTGCAAGCCGCCCGGCTGGGTGCGCTGGTGGGGTTCTCCGGTACCAGCAACGTCGCCGCCGCCACCCGGTTCGGCATCCCCGCGTCCGGCACGATGGCGCACTCCTACATCGAGACCTTCCCCTGCGAGGAGGACGCCTTCCGCGCGTTCGCCCGCGCCCACCCCGGCCCGCTCACGTTCCTCGTGGACACCTATGACACGGAGGGCGGCGTCGCGGCCGCCGCCCGTGTCCTGGCCGAGCTGGGGCGCGGCCCGGGCTGCGCGATCCGTCTCGACAGCGGCGACCTCGGCGCGCTCGCCCACCGGGCACGAGCCCTGCTCGACGGGGCCGGGCTGGAGGACGTGCGGATCATCGCGAGCGGCGGGCTGGACGAATACGCCATCGCCGCGCTCGTCCGCGACCGGGCGCCGATCGATGTCTTCGCGGTCGGCACCCGGGTGGGCGTCGCCGCCGATGCCCCGTACCTGGACGCGGCGTACAAGCTGGTCGAGTACGACGGCAGGCCGGTGATGAAGCTGTCCACCGCGAAGGTCACCGCGCCGGCCCGCAAACAGGTGTTCCGCCGTCCCGGCCGCACGGATGTGATCGGCCTGTACGGCGAGGAGCCGCCGGACGGCGGGACGCCCCTGCTGCGTACGGTGATGCGGGGCGGCCGGCGGACGGGGCCGCCCGATTCGCTCGCCGCCGCCCGGGCGCGGTTCGAGGCGGATCTCGCCGGGCTGCCGGCGGCCGCGCGCCGCATTCAGGACCCCGAGGCCCCGGCGGCGACCGTTTCCCCGCAGCTGGAGGCACTGACCGCCGACGTACGCGGGCGCCTGGAAGCGGCCTTCGCTACGCACCCCGGTACAGACGCTCGAGGTCGATGAGCATGACCTCGCCACGTGCCCCGGCCGCATGGAGTTCAGGGCTGAACCCCGAGGCGCCGTAAAGGGCCGGGCGGACCCTGCTGACGTCTTCTTCCCGGGCCGTGAGTGCGCCGAGGATGCCGTGCAGCCGTTGCAGATGGTGGACGTCCATGCCGGTGTGCCAGCGCGCGAGCCCCACCGACAGCAGGGCACCGGGCTTGCGACCGTCCCGGGCGCGGACCACGACCTCGGCCTCCAGCCCGCCCGCCGCCGACGGGTCGCCGAGCGAGCCGTACGACGCACTCAGGTGGTCGGCGCCGAAGGAGTCGGGGGAGGCGAAGCGGACGACCCAGTCCCTGCACGTCTGAGCGAACTGGGGTCCGGCGACACGGGAGTTGAAATCGGTTCGCGCACCTTCCCACACCGCTTCGGCGGATCCCTGCTCCAGCGCGGTCCTGCGCGGGCGGGCCACGGCGTGCTCGAACGCCAGGAGCTGGTCGGTGGGCCGGTGGCGTACGACGGCCGGCCGCAATCCGTCGTGCTCCATCCGGAGGAGGCCGTTCTCCCGGAGAACGGCGAGGGCGCGGGAGGCGTCGGAGAGCTGCTGCCCGAGGAAGGCGGCGATCTCCCCCTGGGTCGTGCAGCCGGCGGCCAGGGCGGCGAGCACGGAGTGACAAGCACCGGGGCTCTGGTGCCCGGTCTCCTCATCGACGAGGTGGCGGGCTTCACGGAACAGCGGCGTGCGCGGATTCAGGACGGTTCGGCAGACCCAGGCATCGAAGTCGTTCCGGTCGACGGGAACGTCACCGCCCACGTAGTCGTGCCGGTAGGCCGGCGTTCCGCCCACAACGGCGTACACGCGGAAGGCCAGCTCCGGGTCGTCGATGCCCCACAACTGGGCTGCCTTGCGAAAGTCCAGGGGCTGGAGGTCGAGCTTGAGAGCGGACACGGCCTCCAGCTGGGAAGAGGGCGCGAACAGCCGGTTCATGACCGGCGCGGTGGATCCTCCCAGGATCAGGCGCGCGCGGTTCGCCTGCGGCGCGCGCGCGAGGCGGCGCAGCGCGCCGTGGATGACGGACGTCAGGGCCGGGCTCGCGGCGACGAGGTCGGGAAACGAGTCGATGATCACGGGAAGCGGCCGCGAGTCACCCAGTGCCAGGAGAGCGTCGACGGCTTCCTTCCAGTCGCGCCAGTGACTGGGTGGGGCGACCTGCCGGTACCGCGCGTACTCCTCGCCCAGTCTGCGCAAGGACTCGGCTTCGGTGGCTTCCTGACCGCAGAAGTAGAACCCGCCGGTCACCCGGGCGACCGATTCGAGCAGGAGCGTCTTGCCCTGGCGCGGCCGGCCCACGACCGCGCCCAGCCTCGTGCCCGCCTGCGGATCGCTCGAGAAGTCGATCAATGTCGCCCATTCGTCCTCCCTGTCGAAGAGCCGGCCGGGCTTGGCGGAGAGGTCAGGGACCGCCGTCGGGTGTCGCTGTCCGTGTACGGCATTCACACCATGCACCTCCGGAAGCGGCTGAGGACTGACTCCATTCTCGGGCGCGGGACGGTCCGGCGCGCGGCGCGCCGCCGTCCGCCGTTCCGGCGAGCCCCTTCGGAGCCCGGGGGGCAGTCCGCTGTCAGTCCGCAGTCAGTCCGAACCACCGCTCCTCCCCCGCGGCCACGGTCGCCAGCCGTTCGCCGGCCAGGCACACCGGCAGCGGCGGCACGAGCGGGGAGGCGGGCACGCTGATGCCCAGCCGTCCGGGAAGAAGCTGGACGCGGATGCCCCGGTGCCCGCGATAGCAGAAGGTGAACGAGGCGCGGGGAACCTCCCGGAGCGGGACGGGATCGACGAGGAGTCCTCCCGGGCCCGCCTCGAGCCCCGCGATACCCCGCTCGATGAGGTCGAGGGTGCCGGCCATGGCACCCAGGTGGATGCCTTCGCCGGTGGTGCCGCCCTGAATGTCCGCCACGTCGCTGAGCAGGGCCTCCTGGCAGTACCGCCAGGCGTCCGCGCCCTTCTGGCTGGCGAGGACCCAGCCGTGCACCAGGCTGCTGAGGGTCGACCCGTGACTCGTGCGGTTCAGGTAGTACGTGACCGTCGCACGCCACACGTCGTCATCGAGCCGGTACCCGAGGCGGTCGAAGAGGGCCCCGAGGTCCGTGGGGCGGAAGAGGTAGCCGAGCATGAGGGTGTCGGCCTGTTTGGAGGCCTGATACCGGTTGACCGTGTCGCCTTCGGATTCCAGGATGCGGTCGAGCCTGCGGATGTCCCCGTAGCGGGCCCGGTATGCCTGCCAGTCCAGTTCGGCCAGGCTTCCGTAGCCCTCGAACTGGCTGATGACGCCGGCGTGGAACGGCACGTACATCCGGCGGGAGATGTCCTCCCAGCGGTCCAGCGTCTCCTCGTCGGGGCCGAGTTGCCCGACCAGCTCCCTGCGGCGGGCTTCGGACAGCCCGTCGAGCAGCTCACGTGCACGCGCGAGGGTCCAGGCCGCGGTCACGTTCGTGTACGCGTTGTCGTCGATCCCCGGCGCCGACGCCTCGGGATAGCCGTCGTGATACTCGTCCGGCCCCACCACGCCGCGGATCCGGTAGCGCTCACGGTCGGCGTCGAAGGTGGCCACGGAGCCCCAGTAGCGGGCGATGTCGAGCAGCAGTTCCGCCCCCGGGCCCTCGATGAACCCGGTGTCCCCGGTGCTCTGACCGTATCGCCACACGTTCCACGCGACGGCCGAGCCGACGTGGCGCTGCAGGTGCGAGTGGTCGGGCAGCCACCGGCCCGACCGGGGATTGAGGTGCAGCGTCTGGGTCTCCTCGACGCCCGAACTGCCGCTCTGCCAGGGGAACATCGCACCGTGCAGACCGCACCGCTGCGCGGCGGCACGGGCCGAGGGCAGCCGACGGTGGCGGTACATGAGCAGGGCACGCGCCACTTCCGGGAAGTGCAGTGTGACGTAGGGCAGGACGAACAGTTCGTCCCAGAAGACGTGACCGCGGTACGCCTCACCGTGCAGCCCCCGGGCGGGCACGCCGACGTCCATCTCCGCGGTGTGCGGCGAGAGTGTCTGGAGGAGGTGGAAGAGGTGGAGCCGAAGGATGCGCCCCGCTTCGCCGGGTACCGTCAATTCGCCCTGGCTCCAGAGGCGTTGCCACGCGGCGCGGTGGGAGGCGAGCAGCACCTCGAACGAGGCAGCGTGTGACGCGTGCTCGACGGCGCGCGAGAGGGGGTCGCCCTGGGGGCGGTCCAGGGACGTGTACAGGGCCGCGGACTTGACCACGGTCGCGGGACGGCTGCGGGAGACCGGCAGTGTGAGTGTCTGGACCGTGGCGTTCTGCGTACAGCTCATGGTCGTCGCGACGACGGGCCGGGAGGTCGTCCTGACGGCGACCCCGATGCCGATCCGGGAGGTATTGGTCAGGCAGGACAGCCAGGCGACTCCGTCGGCGCCGACTCCGGCGCGGTGGCCGGTGAGGTGGCGCCCTTCCAGGTCCCGGTACCGCTCGACGCCCGCGTTGGCGACGTCGCCGTCGAGGATCGCCTCGGCCACGATCGTCCCGCTCCAGCCGTACGCGCGGAAGGTGGTCCGCTGGGCTGCGAGGTACGGATCGCCCATGTGGACCAGTCGGGTGTGGGTGACGCCGAGCCGGCGGCCGTGGCCGTCCTGGAAGAGCATCCGGCGGGTGAGGACACCGCCGCGGAGGTCGAGCGAGGTCGTGTGGTGCCGCAGGCTCGGGTCGTCGGGGGTGAGCCAGTCCCCCATCGGCCCGTCGTCCGGCACGCAGCGATAGCGCAGGCGGAGCCAGTCGGGCAGGTTGACCAGATCCTCGTTGCCGACGCGCTTGCCCGCGACCTGCGACGAGAGCCGGTTGTAGCAGCCGGCCACGTACGTTCCGGGGTAGTGGACGGAGTCGGCGGGCGCCTCGGGCGCGGCTCCCCGGGTGGCGAACCTGCCGTTGCCGAGCGTGCACAGGGCTTCGACCAGGCGCTCCTTCTTGGGGTCGTAGTCGTTGAAGGTCCAGGTCCACGTGGTGTTCACCGCCCCGCTCCCCGCGCTCTGCGCGCCACGGCGGTGAGACCGGGGAACACCACGTCCGGGCCATGAGCGCGCGAGTGCGCTTCGGCGCCGGTGGCCTCCACCCCGGCGGGGGCGTCTTCGCCGGCCGCGCGGGCGGGGGCGGTGCCCGGCCGGTCCGCGGCCGGGTCGGGCAGCACCCCGCCGGTGTCGAGGACGACCCCGCGCAGTGTGCTCACCGGTGCACCACGCGGCGTCCGGTGAGCCGGGTCGGGGTGAGCTTCATCCAGTGGGTGCGCTCGCCCCCGGCCCAGGGCATCGAGCGCGCGATGGCGTCGAGCCGCTGCTTGCCCGCCGCATCGGTGACGCCCTCGACCTCGCCCACGGCCATGACGCTCCAGCCTTCTTTCATGGCTTCGTCGATGTGGTCGACCTCGAAAGCCACCTCCGTCCCCGCGGTCCCCGCGAGCGCCGCCTCCTCGGACGTGCGGAACGCGATCTCGTTGCCGGCCATCACGTAGTTCACGGGGAAGATCGCAGGTCCCCCGGGGGTGACGACCGCGACCCTGCCGACGCCGTGCGTGAACAGCAGGTGGCGGCAATCGGCGTCGGTGAGCGCGATCAGTTCCGCGTCCCGCCGGGCCATGCCGCGCCCGGGCGGATACTCGGTGGTCGCGCCGGTCAGTTCCGCCACGGTCGTCCCCAGCGCGTCGGCGAGACGGACGAGGGAGCCGATGGCGGGGGCCGCGGCGTGTTCCTCCAGGTAGGCGACGTAGGTGGCGTCGGCCCCGCAGCGCTTGCCCACCTGCTCCCGGGTAAGCCCGAGTTCCTCCCGCCGCGCGACCAGCCGGCGGCCCAGATCGGTGCGGCCGACGGGCACCTCCGCGGCGGGTCCGGGCTTGCTCCTGTTCATGGCGTCACGTCCTCTCGGCTTCGCGCCGGGCCGTTTGGGCGAGCACGTCGTGCCGGGGGCCGCCCAGCACCACCTTCAGCGCACCCGTGTCGCCGGCGCGGGCGAACACGTCGTACGCCTCTTCCATCTGCCCCAGCTCGAAGCGATGGGTGACCAGCGCGCTCCCGGGCAGGCGGCCGGCGGCCATCATGCGCAGCAGCATGGGCGTGGAGTAGGTGTCGACGAGTCCCGTGGTGATGGTGATGTCCTTGATCCACAGCTCTTCGAGGTGCAGGGTGGCGGGCTTTCCGTGGACGCCGATGTTGGCGACGCGCCCACCGGGACGCACCATGCGGGCGCACATCTCGAAGGCCTCCGGGACTCCGACGGCTTCGATGGCCACGTCGGCGCCGAGTCCGTCGGTGAGGTCCGCGACCAGCTGTTCCGGTTGCTCGTTCGCGCCGGCGGTCGCGTCCGCGCCGAACGCGCGGGCCGCTGCCAGTCGCGAGTCCGCGAGGTCGACGGCGATGATCCGCCCGGGACTGTACAGACCGGCGGTGGTGATGGCTGCGAGGCCGATCGGGCCCGCCCCGACCACGACGACCGTGTCACCCGGCCGGACGTTTCCGTTGAGCACGCCGACCTCGTACGCGGTGGGGAAGATGTCCGCCAGCAGGACCGCGTCGTGACTGTCCACGGCGCTCGGGAGGGGGTGCACGGAGAGGTCGGCGAAGGGGACCCGGACGTACTCGGCCTGCGTGCCGTCGATGGTGTGGCCGAGGACCCAGCCGCCGCCTCCGCGGCATTGTCCGTAGTGGCCCTCCCGGCAGAACCGGCAGCGGCCGCACGAGGAGATGCAGGAGATCAGCACGCGGTCACCGGGGCGGACCGTGCGGACGTCGCCGCCGGTCTCCACCACGGTGCCCACGGCCTCGTGGCCGAGGATCCGTCCCGGGGTCACCTCGGGCACGTCGCCCTTGATGATGTGCAGGTCGGTACCGCAGATGGTCACCGCGTCGACGCGGACGACCGCGTCGGCGGCGTCCTTGATGATCGGGTCCGGCACGTCCTGCCAGGCGGTCCGCCCGGGGCCCTGGAAGACGAGTGCCTTCATGACATCGCCCTTCTTCCTGTTTCTCGTCCTGTGGGGACAGTGCCAGGCTGGCCCGGCGGCTGTCCTGGGCGCATGGGCCGTTCGGTCCCGGCCCTGGGCCCGTCGGGCCCCTCCCCGCCCGGTGCGGCGAATGCGATGGTGAAGAGCGGTACCCCCCTCGAAAGGAGGGCCGCCGCCATGGCCGAGACAGCCCCGACCACCGTGCCCTCGTCCTCCCGCCCGGCGCTGCTGCGGTTCCTGGGAGGCGTGCGGACCGTGACCGGCAGCAAGTTCCTCGTCGAGAGCGACCACGCCCGCGTCCTCGTCGACTGCGGTCTCTTCCAGGGTTTCGCGGACCTGCGGCGTCGCAACTGGGCGAAGCTGGCGTGCGACGCCTCCGACATCCACGCCGTGGTCGTGACCCACGCGCACCTGGACCACTGCGGCTACCTGCCCCGGCTGGTCCGGCACGGCTTCCGGGGCCCGAGGTCCTGGCCCAGGGCGAGCAGGCGATCAGCCCGGAACCGTTCCTTGCCGCCCGTACCGTCCAGGAATCCATCGACATCAACAACACGAGCGGGCCGGCCGTCATCGTCTCCTCCGCCGGCATGGCGACGGGCGGGCGCGTCCTGCACCACCTGAGCCGGTTCCTCCCCGACCCGCGGAGCGCCGTGGTCGTCGTCGGGTCCGCCGCCGCCGGCACCAGGGCCCGCGATCTCGTGGACGGCGCCCGCACGCTCAAGATGTTCGGCGACTACCTCCCCGTACGCGCCGAGATCGCCGACGTACCGCACTTCTCGGCGCACGCCGACGCCGGACAGATCATCGACTGGCTGCGCCACGCCCCCGCACCCCGCACCACCTACTTGGTCCACAGCGAGGAGACCGCAGCCGAGACCCTCCGGGACCGGATCGACCGCGAGCTGGGCTGGACGGCCGTCGTACCCAAGTCCGGGGAGGCCGTCCTGGTCCGCTGAGTCCCCGTGCCGGGCGCAGGTGTGGGGGAAGGGTTTGGGGCACACCATGAGCACCATGAGGACCATGAGGACCATGAGGACCCGCCACCCGGATCCGCGACCTGCTCGCCCCCACGGCAGCGGCCAGCCGCCCGCCCACGCCCGCTGAGGAACGTGCCATGACCTCCACCCCTTACACAGTCGCCGACGTCATGACCCACCAGGTCGTGGCCGTCACCCCCACCGCAGAGTTCAAGGAGATCGTCTCGGCCATCGAGCGGTGGAAGGTCACCGCCCTCCCCGTCATCGAGGGTGAGGGGCGTGTGGTCGGCATCGTCTCGGAGGCCGACCTCCTGCCCAAGGAGGAGTTCCACGCACACCGCCCCGGCATGATCGAGCAGATGCGCCGTCTCGGCGACACCTCGAAGGCCGGCTCCACGTGCGCCGAGGACCTGATGACGACCCCTGCCGTCACCGTCCGGCCCGGCACCACGCTCCCCCAGGCCGCCCGCCTCATGGCCGAGCGGCGCATCAAGCGCCTTCCGGTCGTCGACGCCGACGGCATCCTGAAGGGCATCGTCAGCCGCGCCGACCTCCTGAAGGTCTTTCTGCGTTCCGACGACGAGCTCGCCGCCGAGATCAGGCACGAGGTCGTCGAGCAGCTCTTCCCCGTATCGCGCGGGACCGTCAAGGTCGATGTCACGCACGGAGTCGTCACCCTCTCGGGAGGGGTGCGCGACGCACGCCGCATTCCCATGGCCACGCGCCTCGCCCAGGCCGTCGAGGGGGTCGTGGGCGTGCACAACCGTCTGGAAGCGCTTGCGTCCGCCCCCGATGAGGGAGCCTGAGGTCCGTCCGGCGAACGACTCGGACGGGCGTGCCCCGGTGCCGTGTGGATGAGACGTCGTGCACACTGCTGGCATGCCCGAGGACCAGGCGCAGCAGACCCCTCCCGATCCCCTGCTCCAGGTGATCGACAACCTGGCGCGGTTCCATCGGGAGCATGAGAAGTACTACTCGCAGGCGCCACTGCGGCAGGCGGGAGAGCTCCAGGCGCGCTCTCGGGCGCTGAAGTCACTGGCCGACTGGTGGAGCGAGGCCGAAGCCGGCGAGCGGACGTCGGCGATCGCGTTCGCGGGCGCGGAGGACCTGAATGCCCCGGGGCTCGCGGCGGAGTCGGGGATCCTCTTCATGGAGGGGGAGGCCGAGCCCGCCGAACTGCGGAGGCTGAAGAACGAAGTCGGCGTGCTCGCCGAGGACACCGGGCAGGGCGGCGCATGGCTGACCCGGGCGATGGAGCAGGCGTGGGAGATCGCGGGAAGCCTGGCCGCCTATCCGGCACTTGCCGACCTGCTGGGAGAGCGGCACCGGATCATCGCCAATGACTGGCAGGCGGCGGGCCTGCAGGTTCTGGTCGCGCGGCTGCTGCGCCGCGCCCTCGACGTGCTGGCCCGTGTCGACTTCTCCCCCGCGGCGCTACGGGCCGACCTGCGAGGCGAGCGGAACGCCCCCGCCTACCTCTATTCGGCTTCCGAGCTGTTCGACCGGGCGGCCGACCTGATGGTGGAGTCGGCGACGCTCGTGCACGAGAACGAGCGGCGCTGGCGCACGTTCCGTGCCCGGGTTCGCGCGCTGCGGTCCGAGTAGGCCGGCGGCCACGGGAGCGGTCCCCGGCCCGGGTGGACCGCCGTCGCCGTCCGCGTACTCCCGCACCGCCGCACGCCCCGGACGGGCCGAACCGCCGGCGGGCCCGCACAGGATGCGCGGGACGGCCCTCACGGGGCCAGATCCCGCCTCATCAGCAACGCGTGCGCGGCAACGAGTCCCAGCACTCCGACTCCGACGAGCACCCCCAGCTGCGGCCACAGCACATGTCCCCGGGCGAGCGCGTCACCCGGCGTGTAGTAGTGGAACGGGCTGATGAAGCGCAGTGGCGCCGCTGTCGACCACGCCAGCGCGATGAAGTTCACCGCGAAGCCCACGGCCCCGATCGCGATGGTCGCCCCGATCACCTGGGCCCGTCTGCGTCCCCACGCCGATACGGCCAGGGCCGGCCCCATCAGGCACAGCGCGAACCCGCACCCCATCACCCCGGCGGCGAACACTCCGCCGAGCGACACCTCCCGACGGATGTCGGGCGACAGCGCCACGCCGGCCGCCACCGTCAGCGTGGCCGCCGCGTTCAGGGCCAGCGCGGCCAGCCCCACCGCGGCCGTACGCTCGGCCAGGAGGCGGTGCCGGGACACCGGGCGAACGATGAGCAGCTCGATCGTCCCCGACTCCACGTCCGCGGCCACGGCCGCCGCCGCGAGGGAACCGATCGCCGTGAGCTGCATGGCGATCCAGAACGGATGCACCAGGCCGGCTCCCAGCAGCCCCGGATAGCTCGCGATCGACACGTCCCCGCTCGACCCGCTGAACGCCCGGACCGCCGACGGCGGACCCGTGCCGCCCCCGGAGAACAGCTGACCCGGCGCAATGGTGTTCGCCACCACGACGATCAGCGTCTCGAAGACCACCATCCCGATCACGAGGGCGATCAGCATCCGCCGGCGCCGGTGCAGCGACAGCCACAACAGCGGCCAACGGGACTTCACGGGGCCTGCCCCGCGTCCCCGTTCCGGTACAGGTCCAGGAACGCCTCGTCCAGTCCCGCCTCCTCCACGGTCACGTCGGTCACCGCCAGCGCCAGCAGGCCCCTGAGCGCGCCGACCACCTCGCTCGGCGGTACGAGCAGTTCCACCCGGTCACCCGACCACCGCGGCGACCAGTCGTCGGCACGCCCCAGGGGCCGGGGGCCCGCGCCGTCGCCGAAGGTGAGCCGGATCCTCCGGGCCCGGGCCTCACGGAGCGCCGCCACGCTCTCCACGGTCACCAACCGCCCGTCCCGTACGATCGCGACGCGCCCGCAGGCCCGCTGGACCTCGGGCAGCACATGGCTGGAGAGCAGCACGGTCCGGCCGCCTGCTGCGGCCTCCCCCATCAGCTCGAAGAACGTCTCCTGCACCAGGGGATCCAGTCCCTCGGTCGGCTCGTCCAGCACCACGAGCCGCGGGTCGTGCTGCAGTGCCTGCACCAGGCCCATCTTCTGCTTCATGCCCCGGGAGTACTCGCCCACCGTCCGCCGCAGGACCGCCGGTGTGAGCCCCAGCCGCCCGCACAGCTCGCTGCGGCGCCGTGACGGCACACCCTGCAGGGCGGAGAGCAGATCCAGGGTTTCCTCGCCCGTGAGCTCCGGATACAGCCGCAGCTCCCCGGGCAGATACCCGACCTCCGGAGCCACCCGCCGGTGATCAGCGAGGGGATCCAGCCCCAGCACCCGTGCCCGGCCCTCAGTCGGCCGCAGCAGCCCGGTCAGACACCGCAAGGTGGTCGTCTTGCCGGCCCCGTTCGGCCCGAGGAACCCGAACACCTCCCCGGGCCGCACAGTGAGGGTCAGCCCCTCCACACGACCACGGCCCCGTACCGCTTGGTCAGCCGGCTCAGCTCGATGGCGTACGCGGTGCCCATGGAACCAGTCTGTCTCCGCCCTCCGGCCCGCGCCCCGCGAACCGCGGTTCCACGGTTCCACGGTTCCGGACGACGGCGGCCAGGAGAACGCCCGGCGCCCCCGCGGGCTCGGCCACCCGCACGGGACGGCCCCGCACCGGACGGCGGAATGGCGGATCAAGGTGACCGGGCCGACCATGGAGCTATGGCTTCTGTGCGCCGTGACAGCCGTTCCGATGCGTTCCGGGCGCTCGCAGGACGCCGGGGGTGGCCGGGAGAACGGCTGATGCGGGCACTCGCGCACGCCCGCGAGGAGCGTACGGCGGATCCCTCCGCCTGGGCCCCGGCGGTCGCCGAACCCTTCGGCCTTCCCGGCGCCTCGGCCCTCGGGCCCGCGACGTACTACGCCGATCTGTCCACCGCGCACGGCCGCCGGCATGTACGCGTGTGCTCGGCGACGGCGTGTTTCGCCGCGCAGGGCGGACGCCATCTCGGCGCCGTGGAGCGGCAGCTGGGCGTGAGCGCCGGCTCCGTCTCCGCGGACGGGGCGACGTCGCTGCAAGCGGTGCGGTGTCTTGGATACTGCTACGCGGCTCCCGCCGCTCTGGACGGCACCACACCGTGCACCGGCGACTCGCTCGCCGTGCAGCTCGCCGGAGGGGAACCCCCGCGGGCCCCCGGAATTCCCGCGTCCGACACCACCGGCGACTCCGTGCTCCTCGCGGGCGCCAGCGCATGGCAGGTGTGGCCGACGGCCGTCCGGTCCGCCGGTTCCGAGGACGTCCACCGGGAAGTCTCGCTGTCCGGACTGCGCGGACGTGGCGGGGCGGGTTTCCGGGTCGCCGCCAAGTGGCAGGCGGTCAGCCGGACGCCGGACGCCGGCCGGGTCGTGATCGCCAACGGAGACGAGGGGGATCCCGGTTCCTTCGCCGACCGGTTGCTGATGGAGCGGTATCCGGATCGGGTGCTGGAGGGCCTGGCTCTGGCCTGCTTGGCGTGCGGAGCCGACCGGGGGCTGGTGCTGGTGCGCTCGGAGTACCCGCGGGCGCTGGCCTCGATGCGCGAGGCCGTGGCGCGGGCCTACGCGGAGGGACACCTCGGTACGTCCGTGCACGGTACGCGGACCGCCCTGGACGTCGACGTGGTGAGCGGATCCGGATCGTACGTGGCCGGTGAGGAGACCGCGCTGATCGCGGGGCTGGAAGGCGGCCGCGGGTGCGCCCGGGCCCGGCCGCCGTACCCCACGGAACGGGGCCTGTGGGATCGGCCGACCGTGGTCAACAACGTGGAGACACTGGCGGCGATCCCGTGGATCGTCAGCCGGGGCGGCGCTGCGTACGCCCGGCGCGGTACGCCCTCGGAGCCGGGTACCAAGCTAGTCAGCCTGTCCGAGCGCTTCGCACGCCCGGGCGCCTACGAAGTCGAACTCGGCACGTCCGTGGGGCACATCGTCACCGAGCTGGGTGGTGGGCTGAAGGGCGGAGCGGAGCTGGCCGTCCTCCAGATCGGCGGGCCGCTCGGCGGATTCCTGTCCGCCGACGCCCTGGACGTCCCCCTCACCGAGACCGGCCTGGCCGCTCGCGGGGCGGCGCTCGGGCACGCGGGCATCGTGGCCCTGGACCGCGGCATCGATCCCGTCGAAGTGCTGCGGCACTTCTGGGAGTTCGCCGCTGCCGAGAGCTGCGGGGCCTGTTCGCCCTGCCGGGTCGGTTCGCGCCGGGGACGGGACCTCGCGGCGGCGGACTCACCGCCCGGGGAGGAATGGGCGCGGTTGTCGCGCGTCCTCGGGCAGGCCAGCCTCTGCGCCTTCGGCAGACGTCTGCCGGTGGCGGTCGGCAGTCTCGCACGGGCGTACGGGGACCAGCTCCCGGGGTGGGCTCCGTGATCCGGATCGAGGTCGACGGCACGGGCGTCGACGTACCCGCGGGGACCTCGTTGCTGTCCGCGCTCCGAGCCGCGGGGGTGCGGCTGCCCGCACTCTGCTCCGACGACCGGCTCGGCCCGGTGGGATCGTGCCGCACCTGCCTGGTCCGGTCGGACGGACGGCTCGCGGCGGCCTGCGTCACGCCGGCCACCCACGGCAACCGCGTGGAAACGGCCTCGGACGACCTCAGGGAACTGCGGCGCGCGGCCGTGGAAGTCATCGTGTCCGCACTCCCGCCGCGCGCCCTGGCAGCCGGAAACCCTTCCGAGCTCGCGCACCTCTGCCGGTCCATGGGAATCGGGCCCGAGACCGCGCACGGCTCCGGTGGGCGGGAGGCGGACGCGTCGCACCCGTACGTGCACCTGGACCCCGACCTGTGCATCGCGTGCGGCCGGTGCGTGCGCATGTGCTCCGACGTGCAGGGCACGTTCGCGCTGACCCTGGTGGGCCGCGGGGCGGACACCGTCGTCGCCCCCGGTACCGGGGGCCCCTGGGCCGAGTCGGACTGCGTGTCGTGCGGCGGCTGTGTGGACACCTGCCCGACCGGTGCGATCTCCGAGCCGGGTGCGGGACGCGGAATCACCACGGGTGTGCCCACCGCCGGTGTCACGCGAACGACCTGCGGGTACTGCGGTGTCGGATGCTCCCTCGACGTCGTCGTGCGCGACGCCGGGGTCGCCGCCGTGCTGCCGGCCCGGGACGGGCCCGTCAACCACGGGCATGCATGTGTGAAGGGCCGCTTCGCCCACGGGTACCTCACCTCCCCCGACCGCCTCACCCGCCCCCTGATGCGCCGGGGGGAGCGCCTGGAACCGGTGAGCTGGGACACGGCCGTCCGTCATGTGGCCGAACGCCTGTCGGCGGCCGTCGCATCGGGTGGGCCCGACGCGGTGGCCGCCATCTCCTCGGCCCGGGCCACCAACGAGGAGAACTACCTCTTCCAGAAGTTCATGCGGACCGTCGTCGGCACCAACAACATCGACAACTGCTCCCGGCTCTGCCACGCACCCTCGGCGGCCGGGCTGGTCGCCTCCTTCGGCCTGTCCGGCGGAACCGACACCTTCGACGAGGTGGAGCAGGCCGACTGCCTCCTCGTGGTCGGCGCCAACCCGGTGGAGGCCCACCCCGTGGTGGGGGCGCGGCTGCTCCAACGCGCGCTGGGGGGAGCCAAGCTGGTCGTCGCCGACCCGCGGGCCGTGGGCCTCGCCCTGCAGGCGGACGTCCACCTGCGGCCGCGCCCGGGCACCAACGTCGCGCTGTTCCACGCACTGGCCCACGTCCTGATCGCCGAGGGGCTCGTCGACGAGCGGTTCCTGCGCGACCGGGCCGTCGGCCTGCCCGAGCTCACCGCTCTCGTGGCCGACTACCCGCCGGAGCGCGTGGCCGGCATCACCGGTGTCCCGGCCGCGGACCTGATCAGCGCCGCCCGGATGTACGGACGGGCACAGCGCCCCGCGATCGTCTACGGCTTGGGGGTGACGGAACACCTCCACGGCACGGACGGCGTCCGGTCCCTGGCCAATCTGGCGATCCTGCGCGGAGCGGTCGGAACGGACCGCGGCTTCGGCGTCAACCCGCTGCGCGGCCAGAACAACGTGCAGGGCGCCTCCGACATGGGGGCCCTGCCGGATCTCCTTCCCGGCTACGGAAAGATCACCGACCCGGCGGTCCGCGCCCGTGCGGAAGCCGTCTGGGGCCTGCCGGTCCCGGCACGTCCCGGCCTACGCATCCCGGAGATGTTCGCAGCGGCCCGGTCGGGTGCCCTGCGCGCGCTGTGGGTCATGGGAGAGGACGTGTGCGCCACCGACCCGGACACGGAGAACGTGGTCCGTGCCCTCGACGCCTGCCCGTTCGTCGTCTGCAGCGAGCTGTTCCTGTCGGAGACGGCCGAGCACGCGGATGTCGTGCTCCCCGCGGCGTCCTGGCTGGAGAAGGACGGCACGTTCGTCAACTTCGACCGACGCTTCCAGCGCGTGCGGCCCGCGGTGGCGCCGCCCGGCGAGGCCCGCAGCGACTTCGACGCCGTACGCGCGGTGTCCGCGGCCATGGGCGGCGGTGACCCGGCCTGCGCGACCCCGGCCGACGCGCTGGCCGAATGCGCCCGTCTGGCCCCGCTGTTCGCCGGGCTCTCCCACGCGCGTCTGGACCGGGAGGGAGCGGTCGCCTGGCCCTGCCCGGATCCGGACGGCCCGGGAACGGCGAAGCTGTACCGGGAACGCTTCGCCACACCGGACGGGCTCGCGCACCTGGCGGCCGTTCCGTACCTGCCGCCGGGCGAAGAACCGGACGCCGACTACCCGTTGATCCTGGTCACCGGCCGGAGCTGGGCCCACTACAACTCCGGCAGCATGACCCGGCGGGGCGGCAACCTCGGCCTCGACGCGGTCGACCACATCGACGTCCATCCCGACGACGCGGTCCGCCACGGCATCCGCGACGGGCGGCCCGTCACCGTGCGGAGCCGTCACGGCCGGGCCCGTCTGCTGGCCCGCGTCGGTCCGCGCACCTCCCCCGGCCAGGTCTTCTGCACCTTCCACTTCCCGGCCAGCGGGGTGAACCGGCTGACCTCCGGCCACGTCGACACCCTCACCTCCTGTCCGGAATACAAGGTCACCGCGGTGCGTCTGACCGATGGCACCGACGAATGACGGGACACGGCGATGCGCTTCTCCAACCGCACGGCCGCCGGGCAGCTGCTGGCCCCCGAGGTTGCACGGCTGCAGCTGAAGGACCCGGTGGTGCTCGCACTCCCCCGCGGCGGAGTGCCGGTGGCATGGCCGGTCGCGAGAGCGGTGCACGCACCGCTCGACGTGATCGTCGTACGGAAGCTCGGTGTTCCCTTCCAGCCCGAGGTGGCATTCGGCGCCATCGGCGAGGACGGCGCCGTGATCATCGATGAGGCGACCGTACGCGCCGCCGGAATCGGTGGACGGGAGTGCGCCGAGGTGGAGGAGCGGGAGCGGTCGGTGCTTGCGCAAAGGCTCTCCCGCTACCGTCAAGGCCGTCGCCGGGTGCCACTGACCGGCCGCACCGCGGTGATCGTGGACGACGGCATCGCCACGGGAGCGACGGCGGCCGCGGCTTGCCGCGTGGCACGGGCCCACGGGGCGTCGCGCGTCGTGCTGGCCGTCCCCGTGGCCGCGGGGGGGGGGGGGGGGGGGCCGCGGGCGCGGGGGCCCCCGGGGGGTTTTGGGGGGGCAGACCCGGCGCGCGCGGCCCCGC
>NZ_JBHJTK010000001.1:394061-455532 GCF_042267665.1 Streptomyces sp. NPDC056224 | reverse complement strand
GGTGGCCGCGGGCACGGCCCGGGGCGGGAGGGGGGCGGGGGCTTGCGGGGGGGCCGGGGCCCCGGGGGCGGCGCGCGGGGTGTGGGCCGACCCCGGGCCCGCGCCGCCGGCGCTGGCGCGCCTGCGGCGCGAGGCCGACGATCTGTTGTGCCTGTCCGCTCCGCGTGCCTTCGCCGCCGTGGGCGAGTGGTACGAGGACTTCTCCCAGACCGGTGACGACGAGGTCAGGGCCCTGCTCGCGGAAGCGGAGGCAGGTGGCGCGGCCACCTGACCGGTTTCCGGGGCGGGCGGCGTTCAGTGACCGGGCATCTCCTGCAGTACGGCGCCCGCGTACGCCCCGGTCGCCACGTTCACCACGACGTCGCCGGAGGCGGCGGGGGTGGCCCGGATGTAGGCGCCGCCGTAGCCGGAGGCCCCGGTGAAGACCCCCCACAGGACGGTCCACGGCTGCAGTTCGCCGTTCTCGTCGGGGAACATCTCCGGAACCGGGCGGATCCTGCGCTGCACGATGAAGGGGCCGCCGAGCGCCGCGAGGATCTGTGCGCGCCACTGCTCCGCGGTGAGGCCGTCCGCCCAGCCGAGCACGACGCCGTCCCCGCCGGCCAGTGAGGTCGGCTTGAGCGCCAGGTCCTGCTGGTGCGCCACGGCGTACTCGACGAGGTCGACGCGTTCGCCGCTCTCCAGCGTGACCGTGCCCGGGCGGGCCATCCGGGTCCACGGGAGGATGCGGTCCAGGCTGGCCAGTTCCCCGGCGCTGAACAGTTCGCGGTTGCGCTCGTCCGAGAGCAGGGCGAGGGCGCCCTTGCTGGCGTACGCCGCGGAGTCGAGCGGTGTGAAGATCTTGACCTCGCCCCGCTCCGCGGCGTCGAGAACCGGGTCCATGAGCGCCGGTGCCTCCGGGGACTTCAGGAGGTCCCCGATCAGGAACACCCGGAAGACGACGTCCACCGGCCGCTCGCCCAGCCACACCCGGCCGTCCCGCGCCTCCAGTTGCCCGAGGTGACAGGGGTAGGCCTCCAGGCCCAGCTCCGCCCAGCGCTCGCAGAGGACCGTCATGTAGGGAAGCATCTTCTCGTAGCCGGCCGGCGTGTCCGTCAGCGCGACCACCGGGCGGTCCTCCGGCCGGTATCCGCACTCCACGAGGACGTTGTTCACCTGCTCGCGCATCGAGTCCACGAAGCCCAGACCGCGGCTCTCGGCGAAGCCGGCGAGCACCGGGTGTTCGAGGAGCTCGCGGCACATGTCGGCGTTGTCCATTCCGCCGACGGCGCTGCCTATGTTGAGCTCCAGCAGTTTGAAGCCCGTCCCGTCGACATACAGGTCGGCCCGGGTCTGGCAGGAGACCGCGGCACCCCTGCCCCGCATGACGGCGGCGACCTGCACCTCGGCCAGTCCCACCGCGCGGGCGAACGCCGCGAAGTCGCCACCGAACAGCCTGTCGGGCAGGCCGGCCAGCGCCGCCCTCAGGTTCGCCAGGTCGGCGTGGAGCTGGACCTGCTCGGCGCGGCCGAGGAAGAGCGGACGCGACAGGTACTTGCCCGCGTAGAACGTGTCGAGCAGCGCGGAGTCGTTCTGAGCCCCCACCAGCTCGCCTGCCTTGGCTCCACTTTCGGTCACCCTGGCCAGATATTCCTCGGTCAGCGACACGCGGTCCATGTGTGAATCTCTCTCTGCCGTTCGGTGTGTACGTGGGATCGATCCGGGCTCGGCGGCCGGTGGCGCCGGCTTCAGGCCCGGCGGGAGCGGATCAGGGCGGCGAACAGGACGAGCGACACGAGGACCGCCGAACTGATCAGCTGGATGCGGGTGTCGTGGTCGATGAACATGCGCACGAGCAGCGCGCCGATGACGGCCAGGGTGATCCAGCTCAGATACGGGTGCCCCCACATCCTGACCGGCGTCGCCGCGGGCAGGTCCCGGCGGAGGCGGAGCTGGGAGCAGGCCACGAGGACCCAGACCACGAGGAGCACCGTGCCGACCGCGTTGAGGAGGTACAGGAAGATCGTGTGCGGCCACAGCAGGTTCAGGACCACGCCGACGAACCCGAACGAGGTGGAGGCGAGGACGGCCGGGTAGGGGACGCCCGTCGGGCTGATCCGGGTCAGGGCCTTCGGGGCCTGGCGGCGCTGGGCCAGTGAGAAGGCCATCCGGGCGGCCGCGTAGGTGTTGGCGTTGAGGGCGGACAGGAGCGCGATCACGACGACGACGTTCATGATCTGCCCTGCGGCCGGGACTCCGATCTCGTCGAGGACCGCCACGAACGGGCTGGTGCCGAGGCGCGAGTCGGTCCACGGCAACAGGCTCACCACGACGATCATCGAGCCGATGTAGAAGACCGAGATCCGCCAGACCGCGCTGCGGACGGCCCGGGCGGCGGCACGGACCGGGTCGTCGGACTCGGCGGCGGCGATGGTCACGACCTCCAGGCCGCCGAACGCGGGCACGGCGAGGACGAAGCCCGCGAAGACGCCGTCCCAGCCGTGCGGGAGCAGATCGCCGGTCAGGGCCCCGGCGTCCCCGCCGGGAAGCACACCGAGGATCGCCAGTGCCCCCAGGACGAGGAAGCCGACGATCGCCGCGACCTTGATGAGGGCGAACCAGAACTCGAACTCCCCGAAGTTCCCGACCGCGGTGAGGTTGACGGCGGTGAAGACCGCCATGAACAGGAACATCAGCAGCCACTGCGGGATCACGGGCAGCCACCCGTGGACGATGACCGCGGCCGCGGTGGACTCGACGGCGAGGACGACGACGAGGGTCGTCCAGTACAACCAGCCGATGGTGAAGCCGGCCCACGGGCCGAACGCCCGTTCCGCGTGCGCGGAGAACGATCCGCTGGACGGGAACGCGGCGGCCATCTCGGCCATCATGCGCATCACCAGCATGGTGAGTACGCCCGCGGCCGCGAAGGACAGGACGATCCCCGGTCCCGCCTGCGCGACGCCCGCGCCGGAGCCGACGAACAGGCCGGACCCGATCACACCGCCCATCGCCAGCATGGTGACGTGGCGGGAACGCAGCGTGCCGTGCAGTTGTCCCGGAGGCTCGGTGGTGGTCAGAACGGGCGTGGTGGTCATTCGACGTCCTTGGGCGTGACGGAGAGGGACTTGCCGGTGAGTGGGGTGTGCAGGGGTGCCCCCGCGGCGGGCCGGGCGAGCTTGGACCAGCGGATCGCGACCGCGGTGGACGCCGCCGCGCCCATGACCCCGAAGACCGCGATGACGATCGGCGCGGGCACGAGGTCGGCGGCGAACCCGGCCAGGGAGATGCCCAGTCCCTGGGCCACCCGGACCGCGGTGGAGGCCAGTCCGAAGGCCTGGCCGCGCAGGTCGTCGGGGACCGAGCTGCTGTACGCGGCGTTCGCGGGGACCTGGAAGGCCGAGAAGAGCCCGGACACCCCCCACAGGACGCAGGTGACGGCGATGCCCGGTGAGATCGCCGTGAACGCCAGCACCGCGCTGGCGGCGATCGCCAGCGGGCCGAGCATCCGCAGGCCGCGGTCCGGGCTCACCAGGCGGGTGAGCACGAACACGCCGATGACGGCGCCGGCGGGGCTGGCCGCGAGGAGGAGGCCGACACCTGTCGGGCCTTGCCCCAGGGCTTGGGCGTAGGGCGCAGCCAGGCCTTCCTTGCAGGCGTAGAAGCCCGAGAGGCAGCCGAACGCCACCAGCAGGCGGAGCCTCGGGTCGGCCCGGACCAGGCGGGCGCCGCCGGTGATCGCGCTCCGCCCGCCGCCGCCCGGTTCGGGACCGGCCGGCCTCGGGCGCCGCGCGAGACCGGCCCAGGTGAGCAGCGCCGACACCACGAACGTGCCCGCGTTGATCAACAGGGCCTTCGACGGTCCCAGCGCCGCGACGGCCACGCCGCCCGCGGCGAACCCGGCGAGCTGGCCGAGCTGGGCGGTCACGTTGACGACCGCGGCGGCGGCCAGGTACCGCTCACCCGGCACCATCGTCGGCAACAGCGCCGAGCGTGCCGCCAGATGGGGCGACTGGACGAGCTGTACGACGACCAGCAGCGCACACAGCAGCCACAGCGGGGTGTCGGGCACGGCCATGGCGGCGACCAGGCCCGCCCGGACCAGGTCGCACACCACCATCAGCCCGCGCCGCGGGTAGCGGTCCGCGAGCCACGACAGCAGCGGACCGCCCAGCAGCTCCGGCAGCAGGGTCAGGGCGTACGTCAGCGCCGCGAGCCCCGCCGACGCGCTGCGGGCGAAGACCAGCAGCGCCAGGGCGACCCTGGCGAGCTGATTGCCGCCGACCGCGGTGAGCTGCGCCAGCCAGAGCATGCGGAACTCGCCGATGGCGAAGACCTGGCCGAAGCGCGGCGCCGCGGGCGGCATGCTCACGGACGTGCCAGGGACTGCGCGCGTCCCGCCACCCGGAAGACCTTCGTGTCGGGCTCGGACACCGGTTCCCAGGCCAGGTCGTACTCGGCGAGGACCTGCCTGATCGCTCGCTCGATCTCAGCTCCGGTGTCCGCGCGGAACCGGTAGCGCCCGCCGGTCTCCTTGGCCCCGCCCGTGCCGTTGAGAACGGCACCCGGCTCCGGCAGGACCTCCGCGTACATCGCGGGCACCCGGTCGATCAGCGAGGTCGTCGACAGCACCCGGCACGGCCTGACCGGCGGCTCCGGCATCAGCAGGTAACCGCCGGCCCTGCCCGCGAGGTCGAGATCGGGCAGCGACGGTGACTCCCCCAGCGACAGCCGGGCGGCGACTTCGAGCAGATCGAGCCCGTAGACCTCGCGCCAGAGGTGCGGAAGTTCCGCACCGCCCGCTCGCGCGGCCACCTCGAGGAACACCAGCCCGTCGTACTCACCCGGTCCGGCCGGGTCGACGGCGAACACCTCGAGATGGAAGACGCTGCTGCGCACGCCGAGGGCGGCCAGCACCACCTCCGAGTACCCGACCAGCTGTTTCTCCAGTACGGGATCGTCGCTGGTGACAGAGCCGAACGAGGCGCCCAGGGCGTAGTCGAGACAGGTGTTGAGCAGCCGGAAGGCCCGCAGCACGCGCACGGTGCCGTCCTGCACCACGCCGTCGACCTGGTACATCGTCCCGGTGATGAACTCCTCGCATTCGTAGTTCTCCAGTGGCGACGCGAGCGTCTCCTCCAGCGAGGCGAGGGAGTTGATCAGGTAGATGCCCTGGCTCCCCGAGCCGTCGCGGGGCTTGATCACGACGGGGAATCCGGTCTCCTCGGCGAACCGGCGGACCTGTCCGGGCGAGTCGGCGGCGACGAAGCGCGGCACGCGCAGGCCCGCGGAGGCGACGAGCTGTTTCATCGACATCTTGTCGCGCACCCGCTCGACCTCTGCCGGGCCGGGCCCCTCCACCCCCAACAGCTCGCGCAGGGCGGCCGCGACCTCCAGGTCGCGTTCGAACAGGGCGACGACGTGGTCCAGGGGGCCGAACCGCCGCACGATGTCCAGGGCCAGCTCCGACACCGCCGCCCAGTCCGCCAGGTCGTCGACGACGGCCACGGTCTCGGCGCGGTCGGCGTCGACACCCGTGCGCCCCCCTGCGGCGGTGAGGTAGGCGACCCGGTCGGCGGTGTGATCGATGTAGTCGGTGTAGCGGCAGCCCACTTCTTCGTTGAAGCGGTTGAGGACGAGGACGTGCCTGCCCGGGGCGGTCCGTTCGCTCATGCGCCCGGCAGCTCACGGGTGAGGTGCATCAGCGCGGTGTAGGGCGGGAGGTCGAAGTCGACGACGTCCGCACGCTGCCAGCCGGCCTCGGAGAGCACCTCGTTCCATTCGCCCAGCGAAGGGATCATCTGACCCATGACGGCGTGCGCGGTCTCGAACCCCAGCGTGAAGACCGGGTGCGGCTCGGTGGGCGGGAGGTCGGAGCGGTAGGTGTCGCAGATGATCAGGTCGGTGGCCGAGGGGAACGCCTCGCCGATGAGCTTCAGGCTCGCCAGGCACTCCTCGCGCGGCCACAGGTCGTGTCCCATCATGAAGCAGCACACGAAGTCGACCTGGCTGAACTCCGGCCGGTACTCCATGCGCGTCGCGTCGCCGTGGACCACCGAGATGCGCTGGTCGAGCCCGGCGTTCGCGACCGACTCCGTGGCCAGGGCCACCGCGCCCGGCGCGAAGTCCACACCGATCCCGCGGAACTCCGGGTCCCGCCCGGCGAGCTTGATCAGCCGCTCGCCGCTGCCGCAGCCGAGGTCGGCGCCGTAGGTGAGCCCGCGGTCCGCGATGATCTTGTAGAACGTCGGGTCCACGTAGGAGAAGCCCGCGTCGCGTGCGGCCAGGCCGATCGCCTTGTAGTCGCGCACCACGAAGTCCCCGGTACGGCTGGAGTTCCTGACGAGCTGCGGCATGGTCCTGAACAGGTCGCCGCAACCCCTGGTGAGCCAGTAGAAGAAGCCCTTCTTGGCCCAGGTGTCGGCGAAGAGCGGGCCAGGCGTGGCGAAGGCGTGTCCGGGGCCGAGCACGACGATCCCGGCGATCGCCAGGCCGCGGGCGATGGCCTCCACCGAGGGTGCGTGGAGGTCGTGTTCCCGGGCGAAGTCGGCCAGGTCGACCGGCTGGTCCGACACGTCCAGCCGCTCCAGCAGGCCCAGCTCCCACGCGGCCGATATCGCGTAGGCCGTGAGCGTGTTGTTGTAGACGTCGTCGATAACGGAATTGGTCATGATTCCCCCAGATTGTTCGTCTGAACGGCAGACAGAAGGTCGTCCACTGCCGTGATGAGAGCGGCGACGTCGGTGGCGGAGCCCACCGTCACGCGCAGGTCGGCGCCGACCGGTTGGACGCGGACACCGCGGTCGAGCAGGTCGGCGGCCCACGTGGACCGGCCGTGCGGAGGCCGGACGTACAGGAAGTTGGCCTGACTCGGTGACACTTCGAAGCCGCGCGCGGTCAACGCGTCGGCCAGTGAATCCCGTTGCCGGCGGTTGTGTGCACGGCGCTCCGCCGGCACGGACGGGTCGGCCAGAGCGGCGAGTGCGGCGGTGCAGGCGGCCGTGCTCACGCTGAACGGCGTCTGCAGCGAGCGGAGCGCGCCGATGAGGCAGGCGTTGCCGATGCCGTAGCCGATCCGGAGGCCGGCCAGCCCGTGGATCTTCGAGAACGTCCTGGTGGTCAGTACGTTGGGCAGGTCGGACAGGGCGCCGAGAGACAGCTCGCCGTCGTCCACGTCCGCGTAGTCGTGGTAGGCCTCGTCGTTGAGCACGACGGTCGTGTCGGGCAGGCGGCCGGCCAGGTCGGCGATCTCCCGCCTGGGCCGTGCGGACCCCGTGGGATTGTGCGGGTTGGACAGGGCCACGAGCCCGACGGACGCGTCCGCCAGATGCGTCGCCAGGTCCCCGTCCAGTGGCCACGGCCGGGTGAGCGCCGGCGTCCCGCACTGGGCGGCCAGCATCGGATAGAACTCGAACTCGGGTTCGTGGAAGAAGGCGGCCCGGTCCGGACCGGTGAACGCCCGCCAGGCGAGGCTGATGATCTCGGCGCTGCCCGCCCCGACCAGGACCCGGTTCAGCGGGACGTCGTACAGCTCCGCGATCGCGGTCTCCAGGGCGCTCGACGCGGCCGGGTACCGGTGCAGCTCCGGGATCAGCGCGTGCAGGGCGTCGGCGACGCCGGCGGGTGGCCCCTGCGGGTGTTCGTTGGCGTGAAGGCGTAGCGTCACGAGGCGTCCACCAGCCATTTTCGTGCGCCAGGCCCCGGATATGCGTCAATCCCGACCACGTCACGTCCCCCCTTCGATTCGACTTCGCCTAACCTAGAAACCGCCACTGGACGGCGACTGGACGGCAGGTCATCGGCCAGACGGGCGAGGGGGTGCGGGAAGACTGCGGGGGGGGAACCACGCATGCAGATCCAGCTGCTCGGCCCGGTGCGGGTCATGCAGGGCGGTGCCCAGATCGACATACCGACGGCGGGCCGACGGGCCGTCCTCGGGTTGCTCGGGCTGGCGTCGGGCAGACCGGTGTCCAGGGCGGAGCTGATCGACGCGCTGTGGCACGACGACCCGCCCCACACCGCGGTGAACATCATCCAGACCCACGTCAAGCACTTACGGAAGCTGCTCGAACCCGAACGGCCGCACCGCGCGCCGAGTTCGCTGCTTCCCTCGGTCGGTGACGGCTACGGGCTCCGCACGCAGGGCTGCGACATCGACGTCCTCTCGTTCCGCGCGGGGGTCAGCCAGGCCGCGGCGGCGCGGCAGCTGGGAGACCATGCGAGGGCCCTCACGCTGTTCGATACCGCGCTGGGCCTGTGGCGTGCGGCTTCTCCGCTGTCCGATGTCCCGGCGCTGGCGACCCACCCCTCGACCCTCGCGCTGGTCGAGGAGCGGTTCGCGGCGCTGGCGGCCAAGGGGGAGACCTTCCTGGCCGCCGGGGCGGCCGACGAGGCGGTCGCCCTGTTCGAGCAGGCCGCACACGCCCGTCCGCTGGACGAAGCGGCCCTGGCGCGGCTCATCCGCGGCTACGAGGCCGCGGGGAGGCGGGCCGCGGCCGTCAGCACCTATCACGAGGTCCGCCGCCGACTGGCCGACGAACTCGGCATCAGGCCGGGCCCGGAGCTGGTCTCCGCCTACAACGCGCTCCTGGCGGAGGACACCGGACTCCGCTCCCCGGGGGCGCAGCGGCGGCGGGTACCGGCGACCCTGCCCGGCGACGTCACCGACTTCGTCGGCAGGCAGCGGGAACTCGCCGACCTCGACCAGGTCCTGGTCGGGGCCGGCGGCACCGCGGTGCCCATCGCCGTGGTCTCCGGGACGGCAGGAGTCGGCAAGACGGCGCTGGCACTGCACTGGTCGCACCTGGCCCGGGCCCGTTTCCCGGACGGCCAGCTCTATGTCGACCTGCGGGGCTACGATCCGCAGCAGCCCCTGTCCGGCGCGGACGCGCTGTCCAGGCTCCTGTCCGCGCTGGGCCTGCCCGCCCACGAGATCCCGCTCGAGATGGCCGACCGGGTGACCCGGTACCGGACCGAGATCAGCGGACGCCGGATCCTCATCGTCGTGGACAACGCGTCATCGGTGGACCAGGTTCGGCCGCTGCTGCCCGGCACCGGGTCCTGTGCGGTCGTGGTGACCAGCCGCGACACCCTGGGCGAGCTCGTCGCGCGGCACGGCGCCCGGCGGCTGAGCCTCGACCTCCTCCCGATGAGCGATTCACTGGACCTGCTGCGCAGGCTGATCGGCGATCGCGTCGACAGCGAACCGGAGGTCGGCGAGGCGCTGGCCGCGCAGTGCGTCGGGCTGCCGCTGGCGCTGCGCGTGGCAGCGGAACTCGCCGCCATGCTGCGGACCACTCCCCTGCCGTACCTGGTGACGGAGCTGGCGGACCGCCGCAGGCGGCTGGGCATGCTGGACTCGGTCGGCAGCCCGATCAGCGCGGTCTTCTCCTGGTCCTACCAGCACCTGCCCGCGTCCGCGGCGCGCGTCTTCCGGCTGCTGGGCCTCCAGTTGGGTCCCCACATCTCGCTGAGTGCCTCCGCCGCCCTCGCCGGGCGCAGTCCGCAGGACACCCGCGCGGCCCTGACCATGCTCACCCGCGCACATCTGGTCCACATGACCGGTCCGGACCGGTACGGCATGCACGATCTGCTCCGGGCCTACGCCACCGAGCTCGCCCACGACGACGTCTCGCCCGTGGACCAGGCCGGCGCACAGCAACGGCTCGTCGACTACTACCTCCACACCGCACACGCCGCCGGCGCGATGCTGGACCATCGCGACCCGATCGAGCTCCCCGCGCCCGCGCCGGGTGTGCCGCTGGTGGACTTCGCCGGCCGCGACAGCGCGCTGGCGTGGTTCGCCTCCGAACACCAGACCCTGCTGGCCGCGGTCGACTCGGCCCGCGACACCCACGTGGGACACCTGGCCCGGTCCATGTCGACGTACCTCGAACAACGCGGCCACTGGCCCGACTGGGTCGCCACCCAGCACGCCGCCCTCGACGCCGCGCACCGGCTCGGCGACCGGCCGGGCATCGCGGAGGCGCACCGCGAACTGGGCCGGGCCAATGCCAGGATGGGCCGCTACGACGAGGCCGGTCGCCTTCTGCGCCGGGCGGTCTCACTGTTCGAGGAGCTCGGCGATCCACTCGGCCAGGCGCACTGCCACAACAACCTGACTCTGGTGTTCGAGCGTCAGCACGACTTCCTCCTGGCCCTGGAGCAGGCCGCCCTGGCGCTGACGAAGTACCGGGTCGCGGACAACCGGGTCGGCGAGGCCAGGGCGCTCAACAACATGGGCTGGTGCAACACCAAGCTCGGCCGGTACGCCGCAGCGGTCAGCTGCTGCGAGAGCGCGCTCGCCCGCCAGCGGGAGATCGGCGACCGCAGCGGCGAGAGCGCCACCCTGGACACCTTGGGCTTCGTGCACCACAACGTCGGCAGACACCAGCAGGCCATCGCGTGCTACGAACGGGCCCGCGACATCTACCGCGAGTTCGGCGACCGGTTCAACGAGGCTTCCCTGCTCACCCACCTCGGCGACACCGCACACGCCGCGAGCGACCCCGACACCGCCGGGGAGGCATGGCAGAACGCCCGCGACATCTTCGTCGAGCTCGGCGACACCGCCGCCGCGGATCAGCTCGACGTCAAGCTCGGCGGCCTCTCCGGCGAGCCGGACGGCATGCGGTGAGATGAACCGCCGCTCCCGCCGATCCCGCCCCGGGCCTGCCCGCGCGCCCGGGCCGCCCGCCACCGACCCGGCACGTGCCGCGGGGTTCAGCGGCGGAGGTCTGCCAGGACCTCCCGGGCGGCCCTGGTGCCGGAGGCCAGTGCCCCCTGGAGGGAGCCGGTGGCACGGTGGTCACCGCAGACGTAGCGGCCGGGGCCGATCCGGGTCGTCCGGATCAGCGGAAGGGGCGGCGCCATGGCCGGAAGCGCGTCGCGGACGGTGTGCCGGTGCACCAGCTCCCAGGCGTCGGTGTCGGAGCCGTACGCTTCGGCGAGCGCCGCCCGGACCACCGCTTCCTCCGTGGGGTCGGGTGCTCCGAGGACCGAGGTGGAGATCAGTGCGCGGCCGTCGGGGGCGTAGCCGGAGTGCACCTCGCTGAGCACGCAGGTGTTGAGGAACCGGCGTCGGGTGTCGATGAGGAGCGTGGGTTCCCGCAGCGGGGAGCGGTCGGCGGCGTGGTAGAGGGTGGTGACGGTACGGCCGGCGGGTACGGCGAGTGCGGGCAGCAAGCGGACCGCCGCCGTCTGATTGGTCGCGACGACGACGGCGCGGGCCCGGCGGTGGGTCCCGTCGGCCAGTGCCACCCCTTCGTCGGTGAGGCGGGCGACCGGGGTGCCGGTGCTCAGGACGCCGGGAGGGAGCCGGCCGGCGAGCTGGGCGGGTACGGCTCCGATGCCGTCGGCGGGCAGGCACAGGGTGCCGCGGAGCATACTGCGCCAGACGAAGTGGAAGACCCGGGAAGAGGTCTCCAGGCGGTCCTCGAGGAACACGCCTGACAGGAACGGCCGGAAGAAGGTCTCGACCAGCTGGGCGGACAGGCCGGCCTCCGCCAGCGCCGTGAGGGTCGTCCGGTCGGGTCGCGCGCGCAGCCACCGGGGTGGGAGGAGCATGTCCTGCGCGCTCAGCAGTCCGAGCGCGGTCAGGTCACGGGCCGAGGCCAGCCGGCCGGGGAGCAGGTCGCGGCTTTCCCGGGGCCGCCGGGTGGGGTCGGTGAACCGGAGCAGACGCCCGCCTCCGCTGTGCACGAGCACTCCGGGGGTGAAGGCTCTGAGCCGCAGGGGGCGGAGCGCGAGGCGTCGTTTGACTTGCGGGTACGCGGTGTTGAGGACCTGGAACCCGCGGTCGACGACGAACCCGGAGACGCGGTCGGTGCGCATGCGCCCGCCCGGCTGGTCGGCGGCCTCCAGCAGGCCGACGTCGAGGCCGCCGGCGAGCAGGTCCGCGGCGCAGGCGAGTCCGGCGGCGCCCGCGCCGATCACGATCACGTCCCGGCTGCCTCCGCGGTCCCGCTCCATCGCCGGTCGCCTTCCGTTCGGGTTCCTGGGTTACTCGGTCCTGCTCCCCCGGGCCACGCTACGCCGCGGGGGAGGTCGGCCTGCCGGGCCACGCCGGGGTGGGCCCGCCGGGGAGCCGGGCCTTCAGCCGAACCCTTGTGGCGGGTCGCCGTCGGCCCCGTCGGGAAGGGGGACGAGCCCGAGCATGCCGACGGCCAGCGACGCGGTGGTGCGGTGCCAGGTCCGGGCGTCCCGCAGCATCGTGTGGCCGCCCTTGCGCATGCGGACGGCCACGGTGGTGGCGCCCGCCCGCTCGGCACGGGCCAGGAACTCCCAGGCTTCCCGCGCTGCGGTGACCCTGTCGTGCTGGTCGTGGAGGACGGCGACCTGGCGGCCGCGCAGGTGGCCGACCGGTTCTCCGGGTGGACACCAAGGAGCGAGGGCCACGACTCCGCGTACCTGTGGGTGGCCGGCGAGCCGGAGGGCGGCGCGCCCTCCCATGGAGTGGCCCACCAGCACGACCGGAACATCGCCCACCCGCTCCGTGAGATCGCGGAGCGCCTCACGGGCGTCGTGCAGGGCGTCCTCGCGTTCGCCGTTCCAGCCGCGGTGGCCGTAGCGCACCTGGGCGACGGCGATGAGGTCGCGCCGGCCGGCCCGCAGGAGCGGTGGGGCGAACAGGCGCATGCGAGCGGCGGGGAGGTCCAGGAGCGGCGGGGGTTCCAGGGCCTCCGAGCGTCCGCCGTGCAGGAGGAGCACGGCTCCTCGGGCGCGTGGCGGGACCCGGCGGACCACGAGCCGGGAGCCGCTTGCGGGCACGCGGTGCGCACCCCGTGGGTCGACGGTCATGGACGTTCTGTCCGCGCGGTCTGCCGACGTGGTGGCCGGGGGACGAATCCACTGGTGCGTGCCGTATAGGCGGCGTAGCCGGGCCGGCCGGCCATGTGCCGTTCCAGGAGCCGCTTGCCGCTGCCCCGGATGAGCAGCAGGCTCATGACGACCGGCGAGATCAGGCACAGGAGCGCGGTCTGCCAGGTTGCGCAGGCCATCAGGTACAGGCCCCACCAGACGAGGAAGTCGCCGAAGTAGTTCGGGTGCCGGGTCCAGCTCCACAGCCCGCGGTCCATGATCCGGCCGTGGTGGGCCGGGTCGGCCTTGAACCGTGCGAGCTGGTGGTCGCCGATCGCCTCGAAGGCCAGACCCGTGGCCCATACGCCCAGCCCGGCCCAGGTCAGGACGCCGGCCGGGGTGGGGACGTACTGGGCGGCCTGGACGGGCAGCGAGATCAGCCAGACCAGGGCCGCCTGGAGGAGGTAGACCGTGCGCAGGGCGTACAGGGTGCGGTTGCCGGAGGCTTTGGCCAGCATCTTCTCGTAGCGGGGGTCCTCGCCGTGGCCGCGCCCGCGCCGGGCGATGTGGGCGGCCAGACGCAGTCCCCACACGCAGGTGGCGAGGGTGACGACGAGCCGGCGGGTGTCGTCTCCCTGGCCCGCGGACAGGAAGTAGCCGACCGCGGCGACGGCGCTGAAGGCGACTCCCCAGGCCACGTCCACGACCCGGTGCAGACGACGGGCGGAGCCGACCGCGAAGGCGACCAGCAGAACGGCCAGGGAGGCGCCGGCGGCCGCCGCCAGGTTGACGGCGAGGGCGGCCCAGAACGTGCTGTTCATGGCGTGTGCTCCTGGCCGCGGGAACCCCGTGGGGTCGGTGACGTGCCCGAGGCGGACGCGCACATGAGGATCTGACGGACGTCGAGGTAGTGCGACCGGAATCCGGCCTCGGAATAGGCGAGGTACAGCTCCCACATGCGCCGGAACGTCGCGTCGAAGCCGAGTTCCCCGACCTGTTGGGCGTGTGCGGTGAAGCGTTCCCGCCACAGGCGCAGGGTCTCGGCGTAGTGGTCGCCGTACCCGTGGTCGGAGACGGTGCGCAGGCCGGCCCCGGCCGCGTTCGCCTCGATGGCTTCCCGGGAGGGGATGAGCCCGCCGGGGAAGACGTACTTGCTGATCCAGGTGTGCGTACGGCTGGTGTTCAGCATCCGCTCGTGCGGCATGGTGATCGCCTGCAGGGCGATCCGCCCGCCGGGGGCGAGCGCCGCGCGCAGGGCACGGAAGTATCCGGGCCAGAAGTCCGCGCCGACCGCTTCGATCATTTCGACGCTGACGACGGCGTCGTACGTGCCCGTCACTTCCCGGTAGTCGCACAGCCGCACGTCCACGCGGTGGGTGAGCCCGGCCTCGGCCACCCGGCGCACGGCCAGGTCGCGTTGCTCGGTGGAGAGCGTGACGGTCACCACGTCGGCGCCCCGTGCGGCCGCCCGCAGCGCGAGTTCGCCCCAGCCGGTGCCGATCTCCAGCAGTCGGGTGGCGGAGCCGACGGCGGCGAGGTCGAGGAGGCGGTCGATCTTGCGGTGCTGGGCGGTTGCCAGGCCCTCCTGGCGTGCGGGGAACGAGGTGAAGACCGCCGAGGAGTACGTCATCGTCTCGTCGAGGAACAGTTCGAACAGTTCGTTCGACAGGTCGTAGTGCCGCCGGACGTTCTCCCGGGACCCGGCGACGGAGTTGCGGTGGGTCTGCGGCCTGTGGCGCGTCCACGCACCGCGCAGGCGCCGCAGGGGGGCGGGGACGAGGTCGTCGACGTGCAGGGCCAGGACCGTCAGCAGGCCGGGCAGGTCGTCGCTGTCCCAATCGCCTGCCATGTAGGACTCGCCGAAGCCGATGAGTCCCTGGGAGCCGACCCGCTCGAAGAAGGCGTCGGGCCGGTGCACCTGCAGGCCGGGGCCGCTGCCGGTGGCGGGGCCGTCACCCAGCCGTACGCGCAGCGGCAGCCGGGCGAGGGCCCGGCCGATGAGGAGCCGGGCCGCGGCCGTGTGACCGGGCCGGGCACGGGGCGGGCGGGCCACGTCCGGCCAGGCGTCGGCGTCGGGCACGTGGCGGGTTGCCCGTACGTCAGCTGCCCGTACGGTGGCCGGCCGTACGGTGGCCGCCGGTGCCGGTACGTGGTACGTGGCGCCCTCGGGGTCGGCCGGTTCGGTCGCGCGGGGGATCGAGAGGGTCACGGTGCGATGCCTTCCTGGGGGCTGTGGGTGGGCCGGGGGTGCACGGGCAGGCCGCGCAGGTACAGACGGACGCCGTGGCGGCGGATACCCGCCCAGACCGCGGCTGTGGACCATGGGCGGCGGACGGCGGCCCTGAGCAGGGCACACGGGGTTGCCGGGCGGTGCGCACCACGCAGGGTGGCGGTGAAGGGGCGCCCGCCCTCCCGGGCCAGCTGCACCGTGATGTCCAGGCGGTCGCCGGGGACGGGCAGCCGCATCAGGTAGCGGCCGTCGACGGGGAAGAAGGGCGAGACGTAGAAGGCCTTGGCGGTCTCGGCGCGGGCCGCGCCGTCGGTCCGCAGCAGATAGCAGTGGCGTTGACCGTAGGTGTTGTGCACCTCGGCCACCACGCACCGCAGCGCCCCTGACCGGTCAAAGCACCAGAACAGGGTGAGGGGGTTGAAGACGTAGCCGAGGACCCTGGCGTGTGCCAGCATCAGCACCTTTCCGTCCGACGGCGTCACGCCCTGGGAGGCGAGATAGGCGTCGAGGCCGGCGCGCAGGGTCGGCCGCGTCCCGTCGAAGTGGTCCCGGCTCTCGAAGCGGGCCAGCGGCCTGAGCGGACGCGGCAGCCCGGGCAGGGCGTCGAGGTCGACCAGCCACATGTACGTGCGGTGGCGGAAGGAGTACCGGACGGGCTGTGTCCGCGCGTGGGAGACGACGCAGTCGTACAGGGCCGGCGCCGCCGTCGTCGGCGCGGCCGCGAAACCGGCCGGGATCCGGGTCCGGTGGTGAGGGGGGCGGCGGTCGGCGGTCACCAGGTCACCCCCAGAGCGGCGGCCGCCCGCACGCCGGAGAGGCAGCCGTCCTCGTGGAACCCCCAGCCGTGCCAGGCGCCGGCGTACGCCGTGACGGCGGTGTTCAGGCGCGGCAGCTGCCGCTGCGCCGCGACGGACTGCGGCGTGTAGACGGGGTGGTCGTACACCATGCGGGCCACCACCCGGTCCGGGGCGATGTCCTCCCCCGCGTTGAGGCTGACCACGTAGCGCGGGCCGTCCGGCAGGCGCTGCAGCCGGTTCATGTCGTAGCTGATCCGGATGCCGTCGGCCGAGGGACGGCAGTCGGACAGGCGGCAGTTCCAGGACGCGCGCGCCGCGGCTGATCGCGGCAGCACCGAGGTGTCGGTGTGCAGGACCGTCGGGTTGCGCGAGTAGCGGAACGCTCCGAGGATCCGCCGCTCGTCCTCGGTCGGGTCCGCGAGCAGGCGCAGTGCCTGGTCGGGGTGGGTGGCGACGACCACCGCGTCGTGGGCGTCCGTGCCGCCGTCGGTGACCACGAGGGCGCCTGCGGGGACGCGCCGCACCTGCGTCACCGCGCTGCCGGTCCGGGTGGTGCCGATCTCCTTCTCGATCTCGGCCACGTACGCGGCGGAGCCGCCGGTCACCGTCTTCCACTGCGGGGAGCCCGTCACGGAGAGCAGGCCGTGGTGGTCGAGGAACCGGAAGAGGTAGGCGGCCGGGTACTCCAGCGCCGTCTCCGCCGGACAGGACCACACGGCGGAGACGAGCGGCAGGACGAAGTGGGCGACGAAGTAGTCCGAGTACCCGCCGTCGGCCAGGAACCGGCCGAGCGTGTGGTGATCGGGTCCGCCGCCCGCGAGCAGGCGGCGGGCACCGCGGTGGAAGACGGGTACCTCCGCCAGCAGTCGCAGGTACCGGCCGCGCAGAGCCGCCCGGCCGGTGAACAGCCCGGCCGGACCGCGCGCACCCGCGTACTCCAGCCCGCAGCCCTCGCAGTGGACGGACATGCTCATCTCGGAGTCCTGGGTGGTGACGCCGAGTTCACGCAGCAGCCGCAGCAGGGTGGGGTAGGTGCGCTCGTTGTGGACGATGAACCCGGAGTCGACGTGGATGGTTCCGCCACCTCGCGCGGGCAGCTCGTGCGTGTGCGCGTGCCCGCCGAGGCGGCCGTCCGCCTCGTACAGGACCACGTCGCACTGCCTGCTCAGCACGTACGCTGCGGTCAGGCCCGCCACCCCGCCACCGATCACGGCCACTCTGCGCCGATCCACAGTTCCTCATCCCCAGGCAAGTCGACACGCCGCCAGGCGGCGGCCCGTACACCCCTACTTCGGGGGCCACTGCCGTTTCGGATGGGTGGAGGATGTAAAAAAATATGTGTACCGGTGCGTGGCGGGGCGCGCCCGCCCCCGGCGTCTACCGACCGTGCCGGGACGAGTACCCAGCGGAGTTCCGGGCCTTGCGTGCCGGCGCCTGCCGGGCCCGCGGTCTCAGGGTTTCCCCAGGGTTGCCGCATGGTCGGGTACGACGGTCTGGAGTTCCCTGGACGGACGCTCGTAGCCCGTGGAAGGGGGGCGGGGCGGCAAGGGGAGGGGCGGCAGCGCCACGTCCTCGTAGGGGACCGAGGCCAGCAGGTGGGCGATCATGTTGAGTCTGGCACTGCGCTTGTCGTCGCTCTCGACCACGTACCACGGGGCGTCCACCGTGTCCGTGTGGACGAACATCTCGTCCTTGGCCCGGGAGTAGGCCTCCCAGCGCGTCAGGGACTCCAGATCCATCGGAGAGAGCTTCCAGCGCCGCAACGGGTCTTCCGCACGGCTGCGGAAACGCTCCTCCTGGACCGCGTCGCTCACGGAGAACCAGTACTTGCGGAGCAGGATCCCCTCCTCCACCAGCATGCGTTCGAACGCCGGGCACTGGCGCAGGAAAAGCTGGTGCTCGGCGGCCGTGCAGAAGCCCATGACACGTTCCACTCCGGCGCGGTTGTACCAGCTGCGGTCGAAGAGGACGATCTCGCCGGCGGCGGGCAGGTGCTCGACGTAGCGCTGGAAGTACCACTGGGTGCGCTCCCGCTCCGTCGGCTTGGGCAGGGCCGCGATGCGCGCCACGCGGGGGTTGAGGTGTTCGGCGACGCGTTTGATCGTGCCTCCCTTGCCCGCCGCGTCGCGGCCCTCGAAGACGACGACGAGACGGGCGCCTTCCGCTCGCGTCCATTCCTGGAGCTTGACCAGCTCCGTCTGGAGCCGCAGCAGCTCGTTGTCGTAGACCGCCTTCTTGAGACCCACGGCCGTCTCCTCCCGCTCGTCGTCCTGTGCTGCGGTCAAGTCAGTCACGGCCGCCGTCCTCGGGCAACGATGCCCGTCGGGCCACGGCGTGTCGCTACGCGGGCCCCGGCCGGCGCGGCACGGTCATCCCGGGACGGTCGGCACGAGCCGCGCCGGGGCCGCCTCCAGCCGGAATCCGGTGACGAGATCGGGGCGGATCCGCAGGGCGCCGGTCATGGGGTGGTCCACCCAGGGCCGCAGCAGCGCCGCGTACCGGGCCACCTCGCCGGCGTCGGTCAACCGGTGGGCGTAGCCGGTGACGACCACGCTCCACCCGAGATGCGTGTCGTGGTCGATGGCGTCCGCTTCGTAGGCGACGACGAGACCCGGGACGCCCGCGGGTGCCACGAGGGAGGCGAGCGCTCCGTCGTCGTGGATCCGTACGATGATGTCCCCGCCCTCGACGAGATGGTTCACCGGGCGGACGGCCGGCAGTGCGTGCTGCGTGAAGACGATGCGCCCCAGCGAGACCGTCGCCACCAGCCGGAGGGCCTCGGCCCGGTCCAGCACCCGCATCCGCCGGGCGGCCGTCGCGCCACTCGCCCCACCGTCGGCGGACCGTGTGCCGTCCTGGTCCACGACGCGCGCGTTCGTCCGGTCCCGACCGGTCCTCGCGGCTTCCGGGTCACCGGCCTGCCCCGCGGTCACCACGGCAACCACGGCAACCAGGACTGAACGGCCCCCGTGCGGGGACGGGTTCCGGACACGGCCGTGATCACGACACGACGAGCCGCAGTACACGGTCGACACCGAGTACGCGCATCGACTTGACCATCAGCGGCGGCACGTCGCGGAGCTGGAGCCGCGTTCCCGTCGCGCGGCAGCGGAGGTGCACACGGAGGAAGAGCTCGATGCCCGCGCTGTCGCAGAAGGCGAGGCCGGACAGATCGAGGGTCAGGTTCCGGTAGCCGGACGCGGCGAGTTCGGAGAGACGCGGCTCCACCCGCCCGGCCGTGTGGAGGTCGAGCTCTCCGGTCATGCGGATTCTCAGGTCCGCGCCCTCGCGCGCCACGGTCTTCAGGTCGATCAAGGTGGTCGTCATGGAGCCCTCCCTGCTGCGTGCGGCCCTGCGTTCGAGTCGCGCCGTTCCCCGTGCCGCACCATCCCATCGGACGCGGGCCGTTCGCGGGAAGGACCTCACGCCCCTCGCGCAGGGCCGAAGGTCCCTCTCCCCCGCGGGGCGCACGACCTGCCGGGCGCCGGACCCGGCCTGAGCGCGGCCGGTGAAGCGGGGCGGGCGGAGCCCCGGGGCGGGCGGGGCGCGCCGTACAGTCGCGTGCCCCGCCCTCCTGCCTCCCCCGGACCCTTCAGGGGTGCGGGACCACCGCGACCGGGCAGGCCGAGTGGTGCAGGACGGCATGCGTCACGGATCCGATGCGCACTCCCAGCGGCGAGGACGCGCGGACCCGGCGTCCGACGACGAGGAGCTGGGCGTCCGAGGCGGCCGACAGCAGTACGTGGCCTGCGCTGCCCTGCTCCACGTGCGCGACGACCTCCACCTCGGGGTACTTCAGGCGCCACGGCTCCAGCGCCTGCTCCAGCGCTGCCCTCTCGTACGGCTCCAGGCCGCCGAAGTCGTCCGCGATCCACTTCGATCCGGGGCTGTAGCTGTAGACCGGGGGCAGGCTCCAGGCGCGGACGGCGCGGAGCGGGGCGTTGCGGGCGGCGGCCGCCTCGAAGGCGACGCGCAGCACTTCGGCGGACTCCTCGACACCGCCTTGCTGGCCGACGACGACGTCCCCTTCCTCCGGCAGCGCCACGTGCCTCCCGTGCGCGGAGCGGACGGAGACGACGGGGCATCCGGCGGCGGCGATCACCTGCCGGCCGTAGGAGCCCAGTAGGAAGTCGGCCAGGGCGCCGTGCCCGCGCGTGCCGAGGACCAGCATCTCCGCGCCCTCGGCGGCGCGCAGCAGGGCCGGCACGGGCGCGTCGGAGAGCACTTCCGCGGTGAGGGTGAGCCCCGGGTGGCGCTGGACGAGCTCGTCCTCGGCCTCCTTCAGGATGTCATCCGCGCGCCGGGCCTCGGCCTCGCGGTCCTGAACCAGCGGGAGTTCGAGCGGCTGCCAGAACCAGGCGTGGACCACGTTCAGGCGCAGGTCACGCCGGACGGCTTCGCGCGCGGCCCAGTCCGCCGCGGCCCGGCTCTCCGGGGATCCGTCCACTCCGGCAACGAGGGTGGGCTTCACAGGTCTGTCCTCCGTACTGATGCCAGGGCATCGGGGTCGGCCGGCCGGGGGGAGCGGCACCGGCCGGGGGAACCGGCGCCGCTGAACCACTGTCGCCGCGGCGGGCCTCGTCACACAGGGGCCGACGGTCCCTCGCCGAGGGCCGGTCCGCCCCTCGCGGAAAGAACAGGGCCGGGGCAGAGTGTCAGCATCGGCTCAGTCGACGAACGTCCCGGACCGCGGCACGGAGGAGCGGACATGACCGCGTACCCCATCTCGGAACTCGACGCCCACTGGCGCGCCGCCAACTACCTCGCCGCCGGTCAGATCTACCTCATGGACAACCCGCTCCTGACCGAACCCCTGCGGCCGGAACACATCAAACCCCGGCTGCTCGGGCACTGGGGCACCTCGCCCGGCCTGAACTTCGTGCACACCCACCTGAACCGCGTCGTCAAGGACCGTTCGCTGGACGCCCTGTGCGTCTGGGGGCCCGGCCACGGCGGACCCGCGGTCCTCGCCAACTCCTGGCTGGAGGGCACGTACACCGAGACCTACCCGGACGTGACCCGGGACGCGGCCGGCATGGGCCGGCTGTTCCGGCAGTTCTCCTTCCCCGGCGGGGTGCCGAGCCACGTCGCGCCCGAGACCCCCGGCTCCATCCACGAGGGCGGCGAGCTCGGATACGCCCTTTCCCACGCGTACGGAGCCGCCTTCGACCACCCCGGCCTGCTGGTCGCCTGCGTCATCGGCGACGGCGAGGCCGAGACCGGGCCGCTGGCCGCGTCCTGGCACGCGAACAAGTTCCTCGACCCGGTCCACGACGGCGCCGTGCTGCCGGTCCTCCACCTGAACGGGTACAAGATCGCCAACCCGACGGTGCTGTCCCGGATCCCCGAAGGTGAGCTCGACGCCCTGCTGCGCGGCTACGGCCACGACCCGCTGTACGTCACCGGCAGCGACCCGGCACTCGTCCACCAGGCCATGGCCCGGGCGATGGACCACGCGCTCGACCGCATCGCGCTCATCCAGCGGGAGGCGCGGACGACGGGCACGGATCCGGGGCGGGAGTACGCGCGCTGGCCGATGATCGTCCTGCGCACCCCCAAGGGCTGGACCGGCCCAGCGATCGTCGACGGGGAGCCGGTCGAGGGCACCTGGCGGTCCCACCAGGTGCCGCTCGCCGGGGTGCGGGAGAACCCGGAGCACCTGAGGCAGCTGGAGGAGTGGCTGCGCTCGTACCGGCCGCAGGAGCTCTTCGACGCCGAGGGGCGGCCGACGGCTCGGGTCCTGGCCTGTGTTCCGCAGGGCGAGCGCCGTCTGGGCGCCGTCCCGTACGCGAACGGGGGCCGGCTCCTGCGCCCGCTGCCGCTGCCGCCGCTCGACGCGTACGCCGTCCCCGTCGACAAGCCGGGCGGCTCCCTCCACGAACCGACGCGCGTCCTGGGGAACTTCCTCGCCGGGATCATGCGCGACACCGCCGAGCGGCGGGACTTCAGGGTCGTCGGACCGGACGAGACCGCCTCCAACCGGCTGGACGGCCTCTACGACGTCACCGGCAAGGCCTGGCAGGGCATCACGGAAGCCACGGACCGGAACCTGGCGCGGGACGGACGGGTCATGGAGATCCTCTCCGAACACGTCTGCCAGGGCTGGCTGGAGGGCTACCTCCTGACCGGCCGCCACGGGCTCTTCTCCACGTACGAGGCCTTCGCCCACATCGTCGACTCCATGGTCGGCCAGCACATCAAGTGGCTGAAGGCCGCCCGCGCCCTGCCCTGGCGGGCCCCGATCGCCTCCTTGAACTACCTGCTCACCTCACACGTCTGGCGCCAGGACAACAACGGCTTCTCCCATCAGGACCCCGGTTTCGTGGACCACGTCCTCAACAAGAGTCCGGAGGTCGTGCGGGTCTATCTGCCGCCGGACGCCAACACCCTGCTCGCCGTGGCCGATCACGCCCTGCGCAGCCGTGACCAGGTCAATGTGATCGTCGCCGGGAAGCAGCCCTCCTTCGACTGGCTGTCCGTCGAAGAGGCCCGCGTCCACGTCGCGCGGGGTGCCGGCGTCTGGGAGTGGGCGGGCACGGACCACGGCTCCCACGATCCGGACGTGGTGCTCGCCTGCGCCGGTGACGTCCCCACCATGGAGGTCCTCGCCGCCGCGGCCCTGCTCCGCGAGCACCTGCCCGCGCTCGCGGTCCGGGTGGTGAACGTCGTCGACATCGCACGGCTGATGCCCCGGGAGGAGCATCCGCACGGGATGACGGACGCCGAGTACGACGCCCTGTTCACAACGGACAAGCCGGTGATCTTCGCCTACCACGGCTATCCCTGGCTGATCCACCGGCTCGCCTACCGCCGCACCGGCCACCCGCACCTGCACGTGCGCGGCTACAAGGAGTCGGGGACCACGACCACCCCCTTCGACATGGTCGTCCGCAACGACCTCGACCGGTACCGGCTCGTCATGGACGTCATCGACCGCGTCCCCGGCCTCCCGGGCCGCGCGGAGGGGCTGCGCCGGGCCATGGCCGATCAGCGCGGTCGCCACCACGACTGGATCCGCGCCCACGGCACCGACCTCCCGGAGGTCGCCGACTGGTCCTGGCCCTACTGACCGGCGTGCGGTCCGGCGTCCGGTCCGGCCGCGCCGGACCGACGCCCGTGATCGCGTGCGAAGGCTTCGAGCGTCTGCCGGAACGGGGCGTGGGTCTTCAGGAAACGCTGGTCCAGGATGCCGGCGAGGTCTTCGAGCGCGGTGTGCAGCACGGCGGCGGCGAGCCGGGCATCCGGGTGGCGGGCGCCCGCCGCCTCATCGGCGATGTCCAGCGCGTAGCCGATCTGCTGGGCGAGGGAGGTCCGGTCGTCGACGTCGTGGAAGTAGTAGGACTCCGCGTACTGGAGGAAATCGACCGCGACGACCGAGAACTGCGCGGCGAGGCTGTCCAGCATGGTCGCCCCGGCCGGTGAGTCCACCTGCTCCCGCGACGGATGGGTACGGCTGAGGTGGGAGAGCCGCAGCGCCAGGGCCCGGCGCCGTGCCAGCGCCGGATAGATGCCGAGGATCCAGGAAACCGTCGCGGTCAGCAGGACGAAGCCGACCAGGGCTTCCAGGGGGGCGAGGATGCGCAGCCACCCCGCGGCCGGTGCGACGTCCCCGAGGCCCAGCGTCGAGGCGGTGACCAGGGAGACGTACACCGCGTCCAGCAGCCTCCCGTACTCGGCGGGGCGCATCCCGCCCGCGTACACGAACGCGTCGGGCACGTGGGGCCAGTAGACCAGCGCCCAGCCCGCGACCACCGTCACGGCCCACAGCGCGACGACCGTCACCATGGCGAGCGGGCCGGCGAGACCGGAAGCCGCCCCCCGGGAGGTGAAGACGGGGGAGAGCCGCCACAGCGCGGTCATGACCAGGCGGCTCAGCCCCCCGTGGCGCGTCGGATGCCACAGGGTGTGGAACACATCCCGCAGGATGAACAGCACCAAGGCCGCGCCCGCGACCGACACCAGCCACTCCATCAGGCACCCCTCGTCCCGTCGTACCCCTCTCAGGCTCCCGTAGGACCCCTTCCGTCCGCCGGAGCCCGCGCCGTACGTCGCCGTCGGCGGGGCGGGCACGGGACCGATGGGGCCCCGTGGCGGCGCGTTGAGGGCCGGTCGGCCCATCCCGGGACGCGCTGCGGCCTCCGATACTGAAACCGGACTCGCACGAGGAGGCCACCATGACCACGCGATCCCCCTCGCGGATCGCCGGCGCACCGTCCCGGCGATGAGGGGGAGCCGACCCCGCTTCCGGCGCGGCGATCGGGCCCTGAGCCGCCGAGGTGCTCGGCCGTCGGCTCCGAGCCGCCCGTGTCCGACCGCTCGACCTGTACGCCCCGTACGACAGCGGCACCCACCTGTGGGTGCCTCGCCCCGCAGGTCCACGACACCCCGAAGAGTATGAGGAGCACGCGATGCCCGCCTCCCGGTACACCGTCAGCGACGTCATGACCCATACGGCCGTGGCCATCGGCCGCGAGGCCTCCTACAAGGAGATCGTCGAGCTCATGCACCAGTGGAAGGTCAGCGCCGTCCCCGTCCTGGAGGGCGAGGGCCGCGTCGTCGGGGTGGTCTCCGAGGCCGACCTGCTGCCGAAGGAGGAGTTCCGGCGGGACGACCCCCGGCTTCCCGACCAGTTGGAGGAGGCCTCCAAGGCGGGGGGCGTGCTGGCCGAGGAGCTGATGTCGAGCCCGGCCGTGACCGTGCACCCCGACGCCACCCTCGCCGAGGCGGCGCGGATCATGGCCCGCAGGCACGTGAAGCGCCTTCCCGTCGTGAACGGTGTGGGAATGCTGGAAGGGGTCGTGAGCAGGAGCGACCTGCTCAAGGTGTTCCTGCGTCCGGACCAGGAGATCGAAGAGGAGATCCGCGACGCGGTCCTCGCCGAACTCGCTCCCCCGGCACGCCTGGAGGCATCGGTGCACGACGGCGTCGTCACCCTGCGCGGATCGCTGCGTGACCGCGCCCTGGTGCCGCTGATGGCCCGCGCCATCCGCGCCGTCGAGGGTGTCGTGGACGTACGGATGGAACTGGGGGCGGGCACGGCCGAGGCGGCCTGAGCCCGTCTTTCAGGCCCCGGATCCCAGGTGCGCCGCACGGTGCGTCCGCCCACTGCCTGCGACAATGCGTACGACACGTGAGACGTACGCAGAGCCGATCGACCAGGGGGCGTACATGTCCGACGCACCGGCGGCTGCGGCCGAGGGGCCCATCAAGGTCTTCCTCCTGGACGACCACGAGGTCGTACGCCGCGGCCTGCACGACCTGCTGGACGCGGAGCCCGGCATCGTGGTCGTCGGAGAGGCGGCCACCGCCGGGCAGGCGCTGGCCCGCGGGCCGGCGGTGCGCCCGGACGTCGCCGTGCTGGACGTCCGGCTGCCCGACGGCGACGGCATCACCGTGTGCCGTGAGCTGCGCTCGCGCATGCCGGAACTGGCCTGCCTGATGCTGACCTCGTTCGACGACGAGGACGCGCTGCTCGACGCGATCATGGCCGGTGCGGCCGGCTACGTCCTGAAGCAGATCAAGGGGTCCGATCTGGTGTCCGCCGTACGGACGGTCGCGACGGGGCAGTCGATGCTGGACCCGGCGACGACCGCCCGCCTGATGCACTCCCTGAGGGACCCGGAGACCGCGAAGGCCCCGGAGGACGCCCGGCTGGCCGCCCTCTCGGAGCGGGAGCGTTCCGTGCTCGAACTGATCGGCGAAGGCCTCACGAACGCCCAGATCGCCAAGCGGCTGTACCTGTCCGAGAAGACGGTCAAGAACCACATCTCCCGGCTGCTCGGCAAGCTGGGTGTGGAGCGCCGCGTGCAAGCCGCCGTCATCGCCGCCCAGGTCCACGAGCACGAGCACGAGGGCGAGCGCGGGAAGGGTCAGCGCTGAGGGGCCTGCGGCAGCGGGACCCGCCACTTCAGTTCCGTCCCCCGGCCGGCCGGTCCGCGGGCCACGGTCAGTTCTCCGCCCAGTAGCCCGGCACGCTCGGCGAGGTTGCGCAGGCCGCTGCGCCGGCCGCCTTCCGGGATGCCGGCCCCGTTGTCGCCGACCACCACCGTCAGGACGCCTTCGCCGACCGCGATGGAGACCTCTGCCCGCGTGGCCCGGGCATGCCGGGCCACGTTGGTCAGTGCCTCCCGGATCACGGCGAGCACCTCGTCCGCGACATGCGGCGGTACGTCGGTGTCGATCAGGCCCTCCATGCGCAGGGCCGGGGCGAAGCCCAGCGCCGTGGCGGCCTCGTCCAGCGTCCGGACCAGGCGGAGCCTGAGCTTCGGGGCCGGCGCGGACACCTCGCGTTCGCGGAGACCGAAGATCGTGGATCGGATGATCTTGATGGTCTCGTCCAGGTCGTCGATGGCCCGGCCCAGCCGTTCGGAGGCCTCCGGGTGCTCGACGAAGCGCTGGGCGCTCTGCAGGGTCATGCCGGTGGCGAAGAGCCGCTGGATCGCGAGGTCGTGCAGGTCGCGGGCGATGCGGTCGTGGTCCTCCGACAGGCTCGTCTGCTCAGCGTCGCGGCGCCGGTCGGCGAGTTCCAGCGCCAGGGCGGCCTGGCCGGCGAAGCCGGGCAGGGCTGCGACCTCGATGCCCACGAAGGCCGCGCGGCCGCGTCTGCGGGCCAGGATGAGGACGCCGCTCAGCTTCTCCTTGGTGCCGACGGTGACGGCCACGGCAGGGCCGAAGCCCTTCCACCGCTCCGGTCGCACGGTGATCCGCTCGTCGGTCCCGACGTCGGCGACGACGATCAGGCCGTCCTCCTCGCCGAGGGCGGCGGCGGCCAGGGTGCCGTCGCTGCTCGGCAGCACGAGGTCGCGATGTGTCTCGGCGCCCTCCCCCAGCGCCAGCGAGCCGCGCAGCTCCCCGCCGCGGCCCACGAGGTGGAACACCCCGATGTCGGCGCCGGTGATGTCCCTGGCCCGCTCCAGCATGCCTTCGAGCACCTGCCTCTCGGACGAGCCGGAGAGCAGCGCGCGGGTGATTTCGGAACTGGCGGCGAGCCAGCGCTCCCGGAGGCGCACCTCTTCGAAGAGACGTGCGTTCTCGATGGCGATGCCGGCCGCGACCGCGAGCGTGGACAGGACCGACTCGTCCTCCTCGTCGAAGTGCGCGCCGCCCCGCTTCTCGGTCATGTACAGGTTGCCGAACACCTCCTCGCGGACCCGGATGGGGACGCCGAGGAACGAGTGCATCGGGGGGTGGTGGGCCGGGAAGCCGTAGGAGGCGGGGTGCTGGCACAGTTCCGGGAGCCGGAGCGGTTCGGGGTGCCGGATGAGTTCGCCGAGGATGCCGTGGCCGGAGGGCAGGTCGCCGATCCGGGCACGCAGCTCGTCGCTGATGCCGACGGGGAGGAACTGGGCGAGCTTCTGGTCGTCGCCGATGACGCCCAGGGCCCCGTACTCCGCGTCGACCAGGACCACGGCCGCTTCGACGATGCCCCGCAGCACCTGCGGGAGGTCGAGCTCCCGGCCGACGGACATCACGGCTTCGAGGAGCCCGTTGAGCCGGTCCCGGGTGCCGCGCACCTCGTCGATGCGGACCTGGAGCTCGTCGAGCAGTTCGTCCAGCCTCAGCCGCGGAGCCCTCGGACCTGCGGCGGCCTGGTCTTCCCCGCCCATGCGTACCTCCAGCGGCGCCCAGGGGGAGTGCACCATGCCTCGGGTACCACCGTAGCCCCGGGCCGCCGTACCCGCTCAGGATGGGCGGGAGGCCTCGGCACGGCCGCGGTCGCCCCGAGGAGCTGCGCGGCGCGGCCGGGGCACTGCGGGCTCAGACCGCGGGAACCGTGATCACGGGGCAGTGCGCCCGGTGCAGCAGTCCCTGGACGACGGACCCCAGGCGCATCCCGGAGTAGCCGCCGCGGCCACGGCGGCCCACCACCACGGCGAGGGCGTGCTCGGCCGCCGTCGCCAGCTCCTCCACGGGGTGCCCGGTCGGCACCTCGCGGGTGAGCGCGACGTCCGGATACCTCTGCGACCGGCCGGCGGTGATCTCGGAGAGCATCCGTCCGTGGGCCTGCAGGGCGGCCTCCTCGTCGTGGCGGGGGAAGTACGGCGGCTGCCACACCGCGAGGGCGCGGAGCTCGGCCCCTCGCAGGTCCGCCTCCTCGAACGCGAGGGCGAGGGCCGCCCTGGAGGATTCGCTGCCGTCGACGCCGACGACGAGGTAGGGCGGCTGCCGGGGGACGTGCTCGGCGTCCCCGACCACCACGACCGGACAGGGCGCCTGCGCCGTGACCGGGACCACCGTGGAGCCGGCGCCGGGGTATTGCGCGGTCCGGCCCAGGCGGCGGGATCCGAGCACGATCATGTGCGCGCTCCGGGCCAGCCGACCGATCGCCCGGACGGGCGGCCCGTCGGTCGGCGCGGCGGTCACGTCGACGTCCGGATGCCGCTGCCGGGCCCAGGCGGCACCGGCCCGCAGGGCCGCGTCGGCGGCCTGGCGCAGGGCCGCGGTGCGGGTCCCGCCGCCGGCGCGCAGCGTGTCGTGCGTGTCGTGCGTGTCGTGCGGCGGGGGTACGGCCACCACCAGCCGGAGCCCGAGCCTGCGACGGTGGGCTTCGTCGGCGGCCCAGGCCAGGGGCAGGTGCCAGTCCGTCGCCGGGTCGATCCCGACGACGACCTCCCGGGCCGCGGCGGCGGTCATCCGGACCCGCTCCCGGGCAGGTCGGCGTGGCGGGGGATGAGCTGGACGGGGCAGTGGGCGTGGTGCAGGAGGCTGTGGGTGTGCCATCCGAGGGTGGGCCCCATCGTGCCGGGCGAGCGCCGGCCGCCCATGACCAGCAGGTCGGCGTGGTGCGACGCGTCGACCAGGGCTCCGGACACGGAGACGCTCTTGTCGGCCTCGGCCTCCACGGTGAGGTCCGGGTACTCGTCGCGGATCTGCCGGGTCACGGCGGTCAGCTGCCGGACGTGCTCCCCGGCGATCGCGCCGACGTCGTCGAGCATGGTCACGACACTGCCGGCAGACTCCAGGACGTTCCACACGTGCAGCAGGCGCAGCTGGGCCTTGTGGATCACGGCTTCGCGCGCCGCGTACCGAGCGCAGCCCAGGTCGTGCTCGTCGCGTACGGCGGCGAGCACCACACCGGTCTCGGCCTCGTCGTCGGTTCCCCTGACCACGATGACGGGGTTCTTCGCTCCCGCCACGACCTTCAGTCCGACGGAGCCGAGCATGAGGGACGTGAACCCGCCCAGACCCCGGTTGCCGACCACGATCGTGCCGTGCTCGGCGGCGGACCGGTACAGGCTGGGAACGGGTGCGCCGCGGCTGAGGTCCGTGATGACCCTCAGGCCGGGATGCAGCCGCGTGACCGCGGCGGCCGTGTCGTCGAGCAGTGCGCGCCCGGTGCCGCGGACGTGTTCGACGGTCTCCGCCGTCACGTACGGGGCCCGGCCGTCGGTGCCGGCCGCGTGGACGATGTGCAGGGGGCGCTCGCGGCACGCGGCCTCGGCCGCTGCCCACAGAGCCGCCCGACGCGCGGTCTGTGAGCCGTCGACGCCGACGACGACGGTGCCGAGTTCGGGGCTGCCGACGGTGTCGTTCATGATGCCTCCTCGCCCGGTGCCGCTCGGGTCACCTCCCACGCTGGCACCGCGGGCCCTGCGCGAAGAGGGCCGCTCAGGACCGCACGGGGGCCAAAGGTCCCGGTCGCGGGCACCGGGGCAGGACACGCACGCCGGAGAGGGTCCGACCGGCCCCCGCCGGGACCCGTTCGGCCCTGCTCGGCCCACCCCGGCCGACGGATCATGGATGACCAGGAACGGCTTTCAACGGACCACCCGTGTGCATCACATGCATCGCACAGGGCGGCAGGAGGTACCCCGATGAAGCACATCAAGGTGGGAGACCTGATGACCGGCGAGGTCGTCTCCGTCGTCTCGGCCACCCCGTTCAAGGACGTCGCGAAACTGCTCGCACAGCACGACATCAGCGGACTGCCCGTCCTCGACGACGAGGACCGGGTGCTCGGCGTCATCTCCGAGAGCGACCTGCTGAGCAGACAGGCCGCGCCGGTCCCGGCAGCGAGTGACGCCGGGGAGGGAGCCGCCGTGCCCGGAGCGGCGGCCACCACCGCCGGCGGCATCATGTCGGCGCCGGCGGTGACCGCCCGTGCCGACGAGACCGCCGCGGAGGCGGCCCGGCTGATGACCCGACGCGGCGTGGAACGGCTCCCCGTCGTGGACGAGGAGGACCGGCTCGTCGGCATCGTGACACGCCGCGATCTGCTGAGGCTCTTCCTGCGGCCCGACGCCGAAATACGCCGCCGCCTGGTCGAGGACGTACTCGTGGACACGATGGGGCTGAGCCCGGAGGCGGTGGAGCTGCACGTCGTGGACGGCATCGTCACGCTGCAAGGGACGCTCGAGCGGCAGAGTCAGGTCCCGGTGCTGATCCGCCTCACCGAACAGCTCGACGGAGTCGTCGCGGTCGCGGCCCGTCTGACCGCCCGCTTCGACGACACCCTGCTCACGCCGCCCGAGCGCACCGCGCACGGCATGCCCTGGTGACCGCTGCCCGCCCTGGTGACCGCTGCGGAGAGGAACCTCGGTGAGGCACCCGGGGAGCCGTCCGCGCCGACGGCTCCCCCGAGGGCGGGCGCTGCCCGCCGGCCGCCCGGGAAGCGGTCTTGCCGCCGGTGCCGCTGCGGCTCGTCCGTGCCGTCGCCCGGCCCACGGACCACGGACCACGCCGGCCAGCCCACGGACCACGCCCGGCCCACGGGCCGCGCCGTTCCGGGGCCCACCCGTGAGCCGGGCGACCGGTGGGCCGACGATGCGCTCACCGATCTCCGGGACGTCGGCGTCCGGTGTTCGAGGTGCGCAGCGTGCCGCGCCGTGGCCGGTCGACTTGCCCGTACCCGTGGTGCGTTCCAGCTCGTACTGCTCGTACCCGTGCCGAGCTCCAGCGGGCCCCGGTCACGGCCGCCCGCCGGTGACGGCGCCGACGAGGGCGGTCAGGTCCGGCAGTACGACATCCGCGCCGTGGACCCGCAGGGCCGCCGCGGCAGCGCTGTCGCGCGTCCGGTCGAGGCCGACCACGAGGCCGAAACGGCCGCGCCGGCCTGCTTCCACCCCGGCCAGGGCGTCTTCGACCAGCGCCGCCTCCGCGGGGTCGGCACGCAGCCGCCGCGCCGCTTCCAGGAACAGGGAGGGGTCCGGCTTGCCCGCCAGGGCGAGCCGTGCGGCGTCCGTGCCGTCCACCAGTACCTCGACCAGCCCGGCCAATCCGGTGGCTTCCAGCAAAAGGCCGGCGTGCCGGGACGCCGATGCGGCGGCGCACCGCACCCCCATGGCCCGCAGCGCCTCCAGGACCGGCCGGACCTCGGGGAACGCCGGTACGCCTCCCCCTTGGAGCGCGGCCGTGAACGCCTGCTCCTTGCGGGCGGCGACCGCCCACACCGTGTCGCAGCCCGGTGGATCCGCCGCGGTGCCCGGCGGCAGCTCGATGCCCCGGGCGGTCAGGAAGGCGAGCGCGCCGTCGAGGCGGGGTTTGCCGTCGACCAGTTCCCGGTACTCCCCCGCCACGTCGAAGGGGAGCTGCCGGTCCGTGCGTGCGTCGGCCGCCCAGGCGTCGAGGCAGCCGTCGAAAGCGGTCTTCCACGCGGCGGCGTGCAGCACGGCGGAGTCGAGCAGGACACCGTCGGTGTCCAGGACGACGGCGTGCAGCGGATTCACCGCCGCACCACCCGCCGGCCGCTGATCCGGCTCAGGGTGATCTTCATCCAGTGCGTGCGCCCGCCGCCGGCCCACGGCAGGGAGTACGCGACGGCATCGAGCCGGACGAGCTCCGCGGCATCGGTGACGCCGTCCATCCCGCCCACGGCCAGGACGCTCCAGCCGAGCCTGGTGACGTCGTCGATGTGGTCGACCTCGAAGGCCACCTCCGTGCCGGCGGCCCGCGCGAGCACGGCGTCCGCGGAGGTCCGGAAGGCGATGTCCCGGCCCGCCACGACATAGTTGACCGGGAAGATCCCCGGACCGTGCGGGGCGGAGACGGCGATCCTGCCGACGCCGTGCGTGGAGAGCAGCCGCCGGCACTCGCCGACGGGCAGCTCGACCAGCTCGGCGTCCAGCACCGCCTTGCCCCTGCCGGGCGGACGGTCGGTCATGGCGCCGGTCAGTTCCGCGACGGTCGTGTCGAGGGCGGCGGCGATGCGTACGAGGGAGCCGATCGCCGGCGCGGCGGCGCGTTCCTCCAGGTAGGCGACGTACGTGGCGTCGGCCCCGCAGCGCTCGCCCACTTCCTCCCGGCTGAGGCCGAGTTCCTCGCGTCGGCCGGCGAGGCGCCGGCCGAGGTCTGTGCGTCCGGTCGGCGCTTGCGCGGCGGCCGGTCCGGAGCTGCCCTTGTTCATGGCTTCCCATCTCCTCTCGGCGTCACGGCTGCGCGGCCGCGACCGGGACGACGTCGTGCTGGGGCCCTCCGGGCGCCACCTCGAGGCGCCGGGGTGGGCGGAGGGGCCGGCGGAGGGGACCCGGACGTACTCGGCCCGGGCGCTGTCGACGGTGTGCACCGGTACCCACCCGCCCCCGCGGGATGCGGCGGATCAGCACGCGGTCACCGGGGCGGACCCGGACGTCGCGGCCGGTCTCCACCACGGTGCCCACGGCCCCGTGGCCGGGGATCCGTCCCGGGGTCACCTCGGGCACGTCGCCCTTGATGACGTGCGGGTCGGTACCGCAGACGGTCACCCCGTCGACGCGGACGACCATGTCGGCGGCGTCCTTGATGATCAGGTCCGGGATGATCAGGTCCGGCACGTCCTGCCAGGCGGTCCGCCCGGGGCCCCGGAAGACGAGTGCCTTCATGACATCGCCCTTCTTCCTCGTGCTCGCGGCGTGCTCGCGGCCGGTGGGGTTCACCGCCAGCCTGCCCCGGCGGCGACCTCCCGCGCATGGGCCGGTCGGGTCCGGGGAGGGCCTGTCGGCCCCCTCTCGGACCCGTCCGGGGTGTGAGCGGGAGCCCGGTGGACCCGCGCCGACGGACAGCTCGCCGGGGCCACCCCGCGCCCTGGCCGGCTGCGGACTCTTCCAGGGTTTCGCGGACCTGCGCCGCCGCAACCGGAAGGAGCCGGGCCTCGGCTCCGGCCGGGGCCCCGCGTGACCCGGAAAACGGCCGCGCCACGGCCGTCAGTGGCGTCTGACCGACCCCCGCAACGGAGCCGTCGTCGGTGCCGCCGTCGCCCGGGCCCGCGACCGGGTCGGCCGTCGTACCCGAGCCGGGATGGCCTTCGTACCCGAGCCGGGAAGGCCGTCCTGGTCCGCCGACGGGGGCCGGACGGCCCCCGCGTATGCACCGCGCGGCCCTCCCGCAGGCCCTGGACCCGGCGCGAGGGTGAGGGGGGAGGGCTGGAGGCACACACCATGACCGCCATGAGGACCTCCCGGCACCGGGACGCCGTCACCCCGCCCACGCCCGCTGAGGAGCAGCCATGACCTCCACCCCGTACACCGTCGGCGACGTCATGACGACGACCGTCGTCGCCGTCACCCCCGCTGCCGGGTTCAAGGAGATCGCCACCGCGATGGAGCGCTGGAAGGTCACCGCGGTCCCCGTCGTCGAAGGGGAGGGCCGCGTCGTCGGCGTCGTCTCCGAAGCCGACCTCCTCACCAAGGAGGAGTTCCACGCCCACCGCCCGGGGCTCATCGAGCAGATGCGCCGACTGGGCGACACCGCGAAGGCCGGATCGGTCCGCGCCGAGGAGCTGATGACGACCCCCGCCGTCACCATCCGCGCCGACGCCACGCTCCCCCAGGCCGCCCGCATGATGGCCGACCGCCGCATCAAGCGCCTCCCGGTCGTCGACGCCGACGGCGCGCTGAAGGGCATCGTCAGCCGCGCCGACCTCCTCAAGGTCTTCCTGCGCACCGACGACGACCTGGCCGCAGAAGTCCGGTGCGAGGTCGTCGAGCGCGTCTTCCCGCTCTCGCACGGCGACGTCACGGTCGACGTCGCCCAGGGAGTCGTCACCCTGACGGGCCCGGTCCGCGATCCGCACCTCATCCCCGTGGCCGCCCGCCTCGCCCGGGCCGTCGAAGGCGTGGTCGGCGTGCACTGCCGGCTCGAAGGCCCCGCGACCGGCTGACCTCCGACGGCAGTTCGCCGCGAAGCCGACCGCACCGATCGCGCTCGTCGCAACGACCGTGCAGCCGCGCCGGCGCCTCCGGGCCGAGGTGGCCGGGCCCGGCGCCCGGCCGGGCGGCGCGCCCCCGCACTCCCGTCGGCCCGGTTGCGGGGGAGCCGCCCGGTCGGCCGCGGACGGCGCAAGCGGCACTCCCGCGGAGCAGACCGAAACGAATCAAGGAGCGGAAACCCCTGTCTGACTGCGGCTGCGGATGGCAGTCTCTACTCCTCGGAAGCGTCGTCCTGGGGGGGGATCACACGTGATGGAGACGGGTACGGGCATGGGCCTGCGGGGCCGCAGCGGCATCCTGTCGCTGGTCGACGCGTGCCTGAAGGAGCCCCCGGCGGCGGAGCGGCCCGTGACCATGCTCCTCGGCCCGGCGGGCAGCGGTGCCAGCGAGGCGCACAGCGCGCTCATGGAGCACTTCGGGCCCGACTACCCCTTCGCCTTCGTCAACTTCGGCGGCGCCCAGTCCCTGCTGCCGCGCTACGCCCTCGGGCTCCTGGCCCGCCAGCTCGAACGCAAACTGCCCCGCTACGGCCGCTCCCACTTCCCGCTGCTCAGCCTCGGCCTGCTCGCCTCCGACCAGGAGCTGCGGATGCGGAGCCTCGCCGAGGGCCGGCGCGCGGTGCAGCGGCAGCTCGACCGGTTCCAGGAGGAGAACGAGGCCCGGCACGGCGACTACCTGGCCGCGTTCTTCGAAGTGGGCATGGGCGCGGTCGGCATGCCCGAAGGCGCCTCCACCGCCGCACTCGCCCTCTTCCAGGACGCCCTGCGGCGCGGCCGCCGCACCGTGCCCGGCATGTTCGGCGGCCGGCTGGGCAACCGGCTCACCGCGGGGGCCCACTGGTACGGACGCCACCCCATGACCCGCAGCGCGGACCCCATGGAAGCCCTGGTGGAGCTCAACCTCTGGCGCCACGAGGGCGACGAGAACCAGCAGGAGCGGCTCGACCTCGTCCTCTTCTCGGCCTTCCTCGAGGACCTCAGACGCAACACCGCCCGGAACTTCATGCCCCGCTCCTACCTGTTGCTCCTCGACAACGCCCACACCGAGTACGGACGCCGCTTCCTCGACCTGCTGCTGCGCTCCCGGCACGACGAGACGGTCGTGGCCGGGCACGCCAGCGACCCGCTGACCGCCGTCGCCAGCTCCAACCGCTGGCTGCCCCGCTGGGGCCCGGCCACCGGGGACTCCTGGCCCTGGCAGCTGCGCGGCCCCGACCGGGCTTCCCTGGCCGACTGGAACGCCCATCGCCCGACCCGTGACAGCGAGGACACCTGGTGGTACCCGTTACGCCTGCGCGACCTCAACCTGGACGAGGTGCGGATCCGGATCGAGCTCCAGCTGGGCGGCAACAGCGACCTGGCCCCGCTGACCCGCCTCACCCCGTTCGTGCACCGGCTCACCGGAGGGCTGCCGCGCGCCGTCCACCAGGTGCTCGACGTCCTGCGCCAGGCCGGGCCGCCCCCGGACTCGGGTCCCCAGCAGGACCGCTGGCTGCGTACCCTGCCCGACCGGCCGCTGCGCGCCGGGGAATTCTCCGCCACGCTCGCCGACACCGCCCTCGGCCACCTCCTGCGCGACTTCGACGACGCCCAGCGCGCCACCCTGGCCGAATGCGCCGCCGCCCGGGACTTCTCGGTCGCCACCCGGCTGCTCAGCCCCACCGATTCCCTGTTCGGCGAGATCCGCTCCCGCTGGCTGCTGACCGGACCCGTCGCCGTCGTGCCCGTACTCCACCCGTGGCTGCGCCGGCTCCTCCTGTGGCGGCTGGCCGCACGCCCCGACGGGTGGGACGCCGTGCACGAACTCCTCGCGGAGTACTACCGCGGGGAGGGCAAGCCGGTGCAGGAGATGTACCACCAGCTGGCCCGCGGGCGGGCCGAGGAGGTCACCGCCCACCTGACGCGACGCTTCACCGCCGTACCGGCCGCGCAGTGGATCTCCGAGTTCGACGCGATCACCGCCGCGCCGAACCGCCTCCCCGCCGACAGCGGACCGCTGGAACTGCTCGCCGGGCTCGTCCCGCGCCAATCCGGGCACGTGAGGGACACCGAGTCCGTGATCCACGCCCTGGTGACCACCCGCTGGGTGTGGAGCGATCCGCTCGCCGACCCCGCCATGCGGCTGGGCGACATCATCGCCGACGGCTACACCCAGCTGTCCCAACTGCGGAGGAACGACATCGTGGCCCTGTTCAACGAGTCGGAGCGGTACCGTCATTGGCGCGATCCCCAGACCGCCGGCTGGGAGGGCTGAGCGCATGCCCAGACTCGAATGGCCCCTGCACGTCGTGCGCCGCGTCGCCCTCGCCACCGCTGCCGCCGTCGCCCTGGCCGCGGCGCTGTGGATGGGTGTCGGCTGGTTACAGGAACGTCAGGCCAGATGCGCCGAGGGGGTCGTCGAGCAGGGCCCGGACGACGAGTGCGTCGGAGTGACCGACGGCTCATACGTGTTCGCGCCGAACCTCGACGCCGTCAGCAAGAAGATCGAGGAGGAGAACCGCCGGGTCCTCGCCAACGCGGACAAGGAACCGTACGTCAGCGTCGCCTACTTCACCTCCTTCACCACCACCGCCGAGGACAGCAACTCCGCAGAGGGCGTCCGCCACGAACTCCAGGGCGCCTACCTCGCCCAGTACCGGCACAATCAGGGCGACCTCGCCGCCACCCCCAAGATCCGTCTGCTGATCGCCAACCCGGGCAGCAGGTCCACGCAGTGGAAGCACACCGTCGACGAGCTGATCGCCCGCAAGGACTCCCCGGACCGGCTCGTCGCGGTGACGGGCCTCGGCCCCAGCACGAACGAGAACCTCGCCGCCATAAAGCTCCTCTCCGAACACGGCATCGCCATGGTGGGCGCCACCATGACCGCCACGAACATCCAGGGCATCAACGGTTTCGTCCGGATCGCCCCGACCAATGAGGACGAGGCCTACGCGGCCGCCGGATACCTCAAACGGCGCGGCGTCGCGACCGGCGTCGTCATCCAGGACGTGGCGGAGGGGAATCTCTACGCCGCCACCCTCGGCACCGCCTTCACCAAGGCGTTCCAGGACGGCGACAAGCACCGGCTCGTCGCCGAGCGCATGACCTACGACTCGTCCGTCAGCAGTGCCTGGCAGAACGAACTGCGCTACATGCCCGGCCAGTTGTGCCAGCAGCGCCCTCAGCTCGTGTACTTCGCGGGCCGCGGGCGGCACCTCACCCACTTCCTCGACGCACTCTCCAACCGCAGCTGCACCGACCAGCAGTTCACCGTGTTCGCCGGGGACGACACGACGAACCTGAGTCCCGAACAGCTCGCCCACGCCGCCGAGACGGGCATCGAGGTGCTCTACACCGGCCTCTCCCACCCCGACATGTACCGCGCGGCGCCGCAGTCGGTGTCCGCACCGTCGGCGAAGAACTTCCAGCCGGGCGGGCTGCTGGACCGGTGGTTCCCGCACGACCCCCGTGAGGACGGCGGGGCCCTGATGGGCCACGACGCGGTCCTGGCCGCGGCCCACGGCATCCAGATGGCCGCCCGCTGGCAGGGGCAGGTCGTCGGCGACGCGGTGGCCCGGATGTTCCACCAGATGGACGGCACCCAGCAGGTGGCCGGAGCCAGCGGGTTCATCTCCTTCCAGAACAACGGCAATCCGCGCAACAAGGCCGTCCCGATCCTGCGCCTCAACGGCAAGGGCCAGGTCGAGTTCGTCGAGGTGTCCGCGGCGGAGGGCAAACCACCCCAGGAACAGTGAAGCGGCCGGCCCGGGGGTGCGGCCGCCGGGGGACGCGGCGGGGCGGGGCGCAAGGGGACCTGCCCGCACGTCTGTTGCGCCCTTCCCGTCGCCGGGGCGGCACGTGACGGCGCGGGCCCCGGGCGCCCCGGCCGGGGTCGGGCCCGGGTCGGGCGAGCGAGCGGGCGCGATCCGCGAGTCCCGGCCCGCCCGCCCGCCCGGTCAGGGCTCCGCACAGCCGCAGACGGGCCGGCCCGCCGTCCGGGAACACGTCCGGGCCGGCGGGCGTGAGTGGCGGTGGCCGGCGCCCGGACGCGGAACCGATGGGGGTGTCGGTCTGGAGCGGGACCGTGGCAGAACCGCCAGGGCATACGCTCCCGGGCGACTCCTTCCCCGCGCTCGCGCCTGTCCGGCGATGGACGTTGCCGGGCCGGACGCGGGGAAGGGGCCCGGTCTCGCGGGCCGGATCAGCCGGTGGTGGCGGTCCTCCGGCGACGCGTGTACACCACCGCACCGCCGACCGCCGCCAGGGCCGCGGCCCCGGTGGCGGTGACGGAGGCCGCCTGCCAGGACGTCTCGGCCTCCGGTATCGCGGACGCGGCCGCGACCTGTTCCGGCTGGTCCTCCCCGAGCCCCGCGTACCCTCCGGCCAGGCCCTTGCGGTCGTACTCCGAGCCGGGCATCTTGTCGCCGTAGCGGGCGGTGACCAGCTTCTGGTAGGCGGCGAGGGTGACGCCCCGCTTGCCGCCGAGGCCGGTGGTCGCCTCCTCGTTGAGCGGCTCGACCGTGCCTTCGGCGGTGAGCCGGTACCAGGCGTGGATCTGCGGCTCGGTGAAGGTACGGGCCTGCGGAGTGCCGCGCTCGGCGAAGCCGACCTCGGCGTCCCCGTCCCGGATGCCGGCCAGCTGCCAGCCCTCGGCGCCGACGTTCTGCGGGCCGCTTCCCGTCGCGGGGGCGTTCACCTTGGGCGCGAGCAGCACGGCGGCGTTCTTGCCGTCGGAGGCGGTCACCCGGGAGGCCAGGTAGGAGAGACGGATCGCGGTCTGCGGGTCCGCCTGGGTCTTGCCGCTCACGAACTCGGGGCTGATCTCGAACATCGGCACCGGGTCCTTGAGGTCGAACCCGGGCGGTGCGGCGACCGCGGCGGGTGCGTTCCCCGGGGCGCCGACGGTGCCGCCGTCCGCGGCGGGGGCGGCGGCACCGTGCTGGCGGGCCGACACCAGGAAGCGGGAGACGGTGTCGCGGAGTTGGTCGCTCCGCAGAGCCTGCTGGGCGGACGGGTAGCCCGCGATGCCGTCGCCCTCCGCGGCCTGTGCGGGAACGATTGCGCTCAGGGCCGAGGCGAGCGCGGCCGTGGCGAGAACGGCGGCCCGGATCGCCGCGCGCTTGGTGTGTCGCATGGTCTGCATGGTCTGCATGGTCGGTCTTCCCCTCAGCCCTGGATCCCGATGCGGGAGTGGGTCCACTGGAACGAGTTGTTGTTCACGTACGTGGCGTGGTTCCACCAGGTGTAGGTCTGGGTGGTCTGCCACGGGTCGCCGACCGCGATCATGTTGGTGGTGCTGTCGTAGCCGTAGATGACGTTCATGTGACCGCCGCCGGTGCGCCAGCCGAACCGGACGGCGAACGGCCGACCTGCGGCGATCTCGGTGACGGACTCGCTGAACGAGGCGTTGCGGTACAGGCTGCGGCCGCTGTCGCGCAGGCCCAGCCTGGCCAGGCCGTTGGCCATGTCTTCCAGCGTCGCGGGCTGGTTGTTGCAGTCCACCCAGGTTCCCTGGGCGGCGAGTTGGCAGAACTGCTCCTGGCTGACCGAGCGGCCCCAGTGTTTGGCGATGGTCACGCCGGAGGCGTCCCAGCACCACTGGGTCCTGACCTGCTTCTGCATGTCGATCTTGAGCGTCTTCGCGGTCGTGGGGGTGGGGGGTTTCGGGTTGGGGTTGGAACCGCAGACCGGCAGGGGGGTGGTGTTCTCCTTGATGAAGGCGTCTGCGATGTAGTACGAGCCGGTGTAGATCCACCGCGGGTTGTTCTCCACGGTGTCCCCGGTGGTCCGGCAGGACATCTGGATCCTCTCGCCCACCTTCGAGGAGCCGTTCACCTGGGCCGAGAGGGACGGCTTGGCCCGGTGGTTGACGGTCCGGTAGTTGCCCTGCCCGCCGATGACCGTGCCGCTGACCACATCGGCCTGGGCGAGGGCGCCGAAGCCGAACAGCAGACCGCCGGAGAGCGCGGCGGTGAGCGCGGCTATCAGCGCCTTCTTGCGGCGGGACGCGCGACGTTTGTGCATCATGCTCCTTGATCTGAGATGCGGGGACTTGCCTGCCGGCGGCACTCCGGTGTGTGGTGAAAGGTCAGCGGGTCGGCTCGCCCGTCAGGACCCGGACCGAACGGTGCAGGGGCCGGCCGTCGAGGACGCGAGGCCTTACCGGAATGCCGGGCGACCCACCACCCCGCCGCGGGGGCCGCCGAGCCGGACGTGCGGACCGAATCCGCACGCGGCTGTTGTCTGTTGCCTTCGGAATACCGCCGAAGGTCGGCCTGGCCGGAGAGTACGGCTCCGTCAGCCGTGTTCTCCGCAGAGGCTGCTACAGCCGGGCGATGCCGGATGACCCAGCGTCATATCCGGTGAGACCGCGGGCCTTGCGCCGCCGGTGAAGCTGAGGTTCAGGTCCTCCACAACCAGGCACGACCACACCTCTTTCCTTGAGTGCTTTGGGTGCCGGGAATCCTGCCAGAGAGAAGGAGGGTTCTGAACGACGTTGCTCTATGCGCGAAGATGTCCCCTGTTCAATCACCCGAAAGGAGCGATATGACATGACGTCAACTAGGCGGCAGATATGGCCAGTTGACCGACGCGCCACCTTTGGTCCAGGCCATTCCCAACCGCCTCAATGGCGTGCGTCTTTACGTAAACTTGGTACATCGCATGTCTTTGTTGGACGACCCGTCAAATAGCGAAATCGCCCAGAGTGCACGCCGCGTGACTCTCCATCATTCCAAAAGGAAGAATCGACCCCGGGTTTTGCGTGGAAAGGATGATGACGTCACACCGGACCCCGGCAAGCCGATGACTCGGCGGATTCACACCATGACGTGTTCGGCCCGGAGCGCAGACGAGGACCGGTTCACGGGGCAGCGGGGACGTGCGGCCCCCGGTGCACTCGGCCGCCGCGGGGGCCCGGGATCGCGCAGGCCCTCGGGTCGCCACTGCCCTCCCGGTGGCCTGCCACCGTCTCAGCGGCCGCGCGGCCATCCCGTACGCCGTCGGGAGGTGCGTTGCCTGCGCCCGGACAGCAGGGACGGGGCGAGTGCGAACACCACGGTGATGTGGGCGCCTCCGAGAGGACCCCGCGCGATGTCCATCGAGCCGCCGGTGACGGACGCGGCCCTGCGGGCGATGTCGAGGCCGAGTCCCGAGGAGCCGGTGCTGCTCCCGCGGGAGAGGGCCCGGTCCGGTTCCGGGATGCCCGGACCCGCGTCCTCCACGACCAGTTCCACGGCCTGCGCGGTGCGCAGGACGCGGACGGCGAACGGAGTTCCGGGTGGAGTGTGCCGGAAGACGTTGCCGATGAGCGCGTCCACCACGGCGGCGATGTCGTCGTCGGAAAGGCTGACGGGTGCGGGCTCCTGGGTGAGTTCCAGGGAGCAGGGCCTGTTCTGCTGCTCCGCCAGGACCGCCCAGAAGGCGGTCCGGCGGCGGACGACGTCGGCCGCCTCGCAGCGGGGTCCGGACGGTCCCGTGCTCGTGGCGTGGTGGCCCGTGCCCCCGTCCGTGCCGAGCATTCCCTGGCCCATCGGGCCCACGGCGAGCGGGGTGCGCGCCGCGGTGATGATGGCCTGGAGTTCCGCCTCCAGTGCGCCCACCGCCGCCTCGACCCTGGCCGACTCCGGTGAGCCCGCCATCCGCTCCGATGCCAGGTGCAGGGCGGTCAGCGGGGTGCGCAGCCGGTGGGACAGGTCGGCGACCAGTTCGCGTTCGACGGCGAGCAGCTCGGTCATCCGGTGGGCCATGGCGTTGAAGGCCAGCCCCGCGTCGCGGAGTTCCTTGGGCCCCATGGGCTCCACCCGGGCGTCCAGATTGCCTTCGCCCAGCGCCTGGGAAGCGTGTGCGAGCCGCTTGGAGGATCTGACGACCTTCGCGCCGAGGCGGTCGGCGACCAGCACGGAACCGCCGATCAGCCCCACGGCGAGGAGGAGCATGACGGCCCAGGAGGCCCGGACCCCACGGGTCAGCTCCTGCTCGGGGACGAAGTTCTCGATGACGGCGACCCGGTCGCCGGGCAGCACCACCGGCTGCAGGCATATCCAGCCGCTGGGAATCCGCTGGGAGATGGACTCGCGCCCGTGCTGTGACCGTTCGAGGAGCGACGCGGGGGCCCGTGAACTGCCGAGGGCGGGGGCGTCCGGCAGGTGGACGACCAGGTACTCGGCCACGTCCAGGCTGGCGGCGGACTCCCGCAGGGCGGACGGGTCCGTGGTCAGCGTCAGTACGGGGGCCAGGGCAGCCGCCCGCTGCTCGGCCGCGGTGACGCTCTGCTCCTTGACCAGCGACATCACCAGTGCGGCCAGGGGTATGAGGAAGGAGAGGGCGACCATGGAGGTCACGGCGAGCGCCACTCCTGCCAGTGAGCGTCTCACCGCGGCGCCACCAGCTTGATGCCGACGCCTCGGACGGTCAGCAGGTAGCGCGGCGCCGCTGCCCGTTCGCCGAGCTTGCGGCGCAGGGACGACAGGTGCACGTCGACGGTCTGGTCGTCCACGTACGGCTCGCGCCAGACCTCGGTCAGCAGCCGCCGTTTGGAGACGACCTGGCCGGTGTGGTGGGCGAGGAAGGCCAGGAGGTCGAACTCCCGGCGGGTGAGCCGGAGCTCCCGGCCGGCCAGGTACGCGGTGCGCGCGCCAGGGTCCACCGCCAGCTCGCCCACGGTGGTGGCGCGCAGCGGTTCGGCTGCCGGTGCCGGCCCCGACGCCTGAGCGGCGTGCGCGGCGTGGGCGGGGGGAAGGTGGCTGGTGCGCCTCAGGACCGCGGAGAGGCGGGCGATGAGCTGTCCCCCGGAGAAGGGCTTGACCAGGTAGTCGTCGGCGCCCGCGTTGAGGAGCTTGATGATCTCCGTCTCGTCGTCGCGGGCGGTGGCCACGAGTACGGGCACGGAGGAGATGCCGCGGATCATGCGCAGTGCGTCTCCTCCGTCCAGATCGGGCAGCCCCAGGTCGAGGACCACGGCGTCGACGGGCATCTGGGTGACCTCGCGCAGGGCGCCGAACCCGTCGCCCACGCTGCGTACGGCATACCCGTGCTCCGTCAGGACCTCGATCAGTGACTGGCGGATGCTGGGGTCGTCTTCCACGACCAGGACGCTGGGCATGGGCACACCTTAGGTGAACGCTCATTCCTCGTGGACATGCTCATTACTGGTGGACACCGAAGGCCGGGCCGTCGTCGGTGATGCGGAGGCGCACGGGGCGGTCGGAGACCGGGATGGTGCAGCCCTCCTGCGAGCTGCAGCTCGCGTAGCCGAGCAGGACCGTCGCGTCTCCGTTGCCGTCCGCGCGGACGGGCAGCGTGGTGGTGACGGGGCCGTCGGGGTAGACGGGGACCGGGGCGTCGACGCCGGGCACGCTGATCGTGCGCACGTCCGCGGCGGCCGTCAGTTTGCCGTCCGCCCGCAGGACCCCGGTGACGTCCACCGCGGTGGGTCTGCCCACGCCCTCGATTCCGGTGGGTGGCAGATCGGTGCTGTAGAGGTGGAACCCCTTCTCCTCGGGGGTGAAGACCGCCGTCAGGGTGCCCTTCTCGGCATGCCAGTCGGAAACCGAGAGCGTGACGGTGACGCCGTTCTCGGTGAAACGCATCGTGGGCGCGGCGCCGTCGGCCCCGGCGGGCTGCTCGCCGCATGCCGCGAGCGCGGCCAGGGAGAGGAGGGCGGCCGCGATGCGGGCCTTGCGGGAATGCCGGACGTACGGGGAGACCTTCATCTGTGCCTCTGCGTCAGGGGACGGGTGGGGGGACGGAGAACTAGACGGCTGCGGTGAAGTCCGCGCTCCACAACCCGAGGCCGTGCGCGCGTACGAAGGCCTGCGCCGCCGCGCGGTCCCGGTCGCGGACGTTGATCCCGAGGAACCGGACCCCTTCGGCCCGGGTCTGCTCGCTGAGCCTTTCGAGGTCGTCGGCCTCCGCCCGACAGGGTCCGCACCACGAGCCCCAGACGTTGAGCACGACGACCTGGCCACGGAACCCGGTGAGGCCGACCGGCTTTCCGTCCAGGTCCTCGCCCGCCAGCACGGGCGCGGTCGGCCGGGCGGCGGACTCCACGACCGTGGCGGCCGCCACCACGAGGCCGATTCCGGCCAGGGCTGCGGGCCGCAGAACGGGTCGTTTCATGACGCCCACTGACGCAGGAAGGAGTTGATCCCCTCCGCGGTCAGGGCGGGGTTGCCCGTGGCGTGGGTATCGGTGCGCACCGTGCCGGACGGCGTGACGACGACCAGGACGGGCATCTTGTAGGTGCCGCCCGAGGGGCTGTACTTGCGCAGGAGCGCGGAGTTGGCGGAGCTGTCGCCGCCGATGTCGACCTTGACCAGGTGGTACGAGGCCCCGAGGATCGCCGCGGTCCCCGGCTGGGCGAACACCTTGTCGGCCGCCTTGCAGTTGCCGCACCAGTTGGCGCCGAAGTCGAGCAGCACCATCCTGCCGTCTGCCTTGGCCGCTCTCAGAGCCGCGTCGATCAGCTTCTGCGCATCGGCCGAACCGTCGTAGCCGGGCCCGGGTATCCGTGCGGGCGCGGGAGCGGCGGACGTACGGGACGGTTTGGGGGCGGCCGAGGCGGCCTGGGTGCGCGACGGGGTCGGCGCGGAGGCGGAGGGGCTGCCGGCGGTCGCCGACGGCGAGGCCGAGGCGGTCGGGGACGCATCGGCGGAGGAGACGGCGGCAGCGGACTCCGTCCCGGTGGGAGGGCCTGCGACGACTGTCCGGCCACCGACGGCGATGCGGCACCGACGGGCTGGGAGGACGGCCCGCACGCGGCGGTCAGCCCCGCGGCGACCACGGCGGCGGCCACCAGCGGCAGCCGCACTCCACGGGCCGCGAAGGAGCCGGGCCGGGACGTGCTGCGGCCGGCGCGGACGGGTCGGAGCATGCGAGGACTCATGGCGAGGACACCCCAAGGCACGGTTCGGACTACGGGACGGGCGGAACGCCTCCCGGATCGGTGAAGCCGACGGCCGGACCGGTCGCCGGGACATCACGCCCGGACGCCGAAGGCCGCTCGGCTGACGCGAGCATAGGACCGCTCCGGGCCGCCCGGACCGCGTGGGCGTGATCTTGAGGTTCCCCTAAGGAACAGCTCACCTTCCGCTTCGCCGGAACCCGGGCGATGAGCGCACATAAAGAGATGAAACCAGCAAAAGGGATCAGGGGGTCAAGTGGTGCGGATCGCCCCGCCGGCGGGCCCTTGTCAGAACGACGTCTCGCGGACGCTGGCCTTCGCCACCGGTTCGATCGTCGCCGTGACCTCCGAGCGGTGGTCCGCGCTGGTGAACGTGACCGTCAGGGTGTCGTCCGCGGTCTGTGACGTGGTGGCCTTGAATCCGCGGCCGGGTATCGCGGAGATCAGGCACACGCCGCGGCTCCCGTACCGCACGGTGACCTTGCCGCCCTGCGAAGGAACGGTGTGCAGGCCCGGTCCGCCCTCCTCGCAGTCGACGGCGGGTTTCGGCGCGGTCGTCCGGGGCGTTGCCGCCGAGGCCTTCACGGGTACGGGGGTGGAAGCCGAGGGGGACGGCCGCTCGGTCGCGGTGGGCGAGCCGCCGGCGGACGCGCTCGGGGACTGCGGGCTCGGGGACTGGCCCTGCCCCGCCAGCCAGGCCGGCGGCGAGTCGAAAACCATCGGGGCGGAGCGGGCGACCGGAGGCGTATGCCGGGTCGAGCCGACCACGAACTGGACCGTGACGAGCACGGCGGTCACGCTGGTGGCCGTGCACGACAGCCATATGAGCAGGTAGCGCGGAATTCGAGGCACGGCCCCATAGTGGCCGACGCTGCGGGCCGCCCGTCACCGCCTCCCCCGGACAGCGGCGCGGCCCGCCTCGGATCCGCGGGCGAACGCCGACATCCTCCTGGCCCGCGTACGGGTCGGAGGATGTGGGCGGCTCGGCGGCCGGGGCGGGAGGGCCGGTGGGGGGTGCTTCGGCCGGTGGGGGGCTACGGCCGGTGGGTGGGGGCTACCTCGGCGTGCCGAAGTCCTGCGTCCACCAGGGACCGCCGTCGCCCTTGTGGACGCCTATGCCGATCTCCCGGAAGGCGCAGTTGAGGATGTTGGCCTTGTGGCCGGGGCTGTTCATCCAGGCGTTCATGACCGCGTCGGCGTCCGCCTGGCCGCGGGCTATGTTCTCGCCCAGGCCGGACCAGCCGTATCCGGCGGCTTCCACGCGGGTGGTCATGGTGGACCCGTCGGGTCCGGTGTGGGACATGACGCCGCTGCGGGCCATGGTGTCGCTGTACGACCGTGCCGCGGCGCTCAGCTTGGCGTTCGCGGTCAGGGGACCGCACCCCGCCGCCGCCCGCTCCTTGTTGACCAGGGCGAGGACCGCGGACTCGGACTCGCTGGATCCACCGCCGGAGGAGCCGCCCGCTCCCCCGGAGCCGCCGCCGGTGGTCGCGGCGCGCGTACGCGCGGGCTTGCTGCTCCGGGGCGGCTCCGAAGCGGCCGGAGCGGCCTCCTGCGCCGCGGACTTCGTGGGATCGGCGGATTCCGAGGCGTCGGAGCCGGGCGTGGTGGACGGCATCGCGCCCGTCGCGGACGCGGCGTCCGCGGTGAGCGTCGGGAGCGGGGCAGAGGGGGTTGCCGTCGCCTGCTCGCCGCCGGGGGCACCCTTCCCGGACTTCGCTCCGGTGGGGCCGTCCGCCCGCTGTTCCCCGCGCGCACCGCCGCCGGAATCGGCCACCGCGACCCCGACCGCCACCGCCGCGGCCGCCGCGGTGAGGGACAGCACGATGCGCGTGCGCACCGTCTTCTTCCGTCGCGCCTCGACGCGGGTCGGCGTTGCGGGAGTTCGGCTGCGGCTCATGCCTGTAGCACCTCACAGAGAGAAGGGATCGGGGCGCCTCCCCGCGGTAGCTCGGGGAGGGTTCGACCGAGCCTAGAGCCGTGACCAGCGAAAAGAGCTGCCGGGAGGCGTTCTTCAAGGTCCCTTAAGGAAGCCCGCAGGATCGGCGCAGGAACGAGCCGGGGCAGGCGGCCGCATGGAGGGGTCCAGGTGTGGCACGCACCGGCCCGGGGTCCGGAGCTGTGGAAGGCGACCGGCCGGAGCGCCGCACTGAGGCGCGCGCCCGAGCCCGCCCCCGAGCCGTACGCCGCCGCTCCCCGGGATCCCGGAAGGACCCCGGGAGGTGGGCGGGCGGCGTTCAGGCGGCCGTCCAGCCGCCGTCCAAGGGGATCGAGGCGCCGGTGAGGTAGCCGGCGTGCGGTCCGCAGAGCCAGACGGCGACGGCGGCGACCTCCTCCGGTTCGATCAGCCGCTTGATCGCGGAGCGGCTGAGCAGCACCTCGCCGACGACCTGCTCGGGGGCGATGCCGTGGGCGGCGGCCTGGGCCGCGATCTGCTGTTCCACCAGGGGAGTGCGCACGTAGCCGGGGTTGACGCAATTGCTGGTGATGCCGTGGGGGGCGCCTTCCAGGGCCGCGACCTTGCTCAGCCCTTCGAGGGCGTGCTTCGCGGTCACGTAGCCCGCCTTGAACGCGCTGGCCCGCAGACCGTGGACGCTGGAGATGTTGACGATCCGGCCCCAGCCGCGCGCCCGCATGTGGGGCAGGGTCCGGCGGAGCAGGAGGAACGGGGCGTGGACCATCACCTTCTGGAGGTGTTCGAACCGCTCCGGCGGGAACTCGGTCAGGGGGGCCACGTGCTGGAGGCCGGCATTGTTGACCAGGATGTCGATGTCGGCGGGCAGTTCCTCGACGAGCTCCCGGCGGGCCAGGTCCACCACGTGCGGTCGGCCGCCGATCTCCTCGGCGACGGACGCGGCGGCCCGGGCGTCGATGTCCACGACGTGGACGAGGGCCCCGGCAGCGGCGAGGGCTGTGGCGCAGGAGCGCCCGATGCCGCTGCCGGCGCCGGTCACCAGGGCGCTGCGGCCCGCCAGGCCGACACCTGCCGACCGGCCGGACGCGGAAGTGGTTGCGCTTGTCATGGCCGGAATCATCGCGACTTCCGTGTGCCGCTCCCATGGGTGTGGCCCCCATAGTCGGTCCGGGCCGTGTGTCGGACATCGCCAGTGCGACGGCACGGGGAACGTCCGGCCCCGACCGGGCCGGTGGCCGGATCGTGCGCTCGTGGGCCGGGCCCGGTCCGGCGATGATGGCCCGATGGACATAGGGGTGGAGACACGACCGGCCGAGGCGTATGCCGTGTCGGCGGAGTTCTACGACCTGCTGCACGCCCGCTCGTACCACCGGCACGCCCAGGCGCTCGCCGGTCCGGCGGCGGCGGCCCGCATCGGCATCGTCGAGATCGGCGCGGGGACCGGTCTGGTCACCGAGGTGCTGATCGACGCGTCGATCGTGCCGGTGCACGCGGTCGAACCCGCCGCCACCATGCGGTCGTTGCTGCTCTCCCGCCTGCACCCCCCGGTCGGCCGGTCGGCCGCCGACCGGGTCACCGTGCACGCCTGTTCCGCGCTCGACCTGTCACTGACGGGGCAGGCCGATCTGGCCGTCTGCCTGCGGCTGGTCCCGTGCCTGCCGCCCGAGGAGCGGCGCATGCTCTGGCAGGCGGTGGCCGACCTGCTCGTGCCGGGCGGCCTGCTCTTCCTGGACCGCCCTCCGGCCCGGCTCCCGGTCCGTCCGACCCGGCGCTCGCTCGGCGAGGTCCGCCTGGGCACCGACACCTACCGCGGTCAGGTCACCGCACGCGCCGAGGACGGCCTGATCCGCTGTGACTACGCCTACCTGGTGTGCCGTCAGGGCCGGATCCTGCGGCGGTCGCAGGAGTCCTTCCTGCTCCGGCCGATGACCGTACGGGCGCTGCGCGAGGAGCTCGCGCGGTACGGCCTCGCCTGGGAGGGCGAGCTGACGGCGGACGTGCTGCGCGTGCGCAGGGGGGTCCGCCGGGTCTCGGCACCCCGCTGACCTGCGGGGGTCAGGTCGCGTAGATCACGGTGGTCACCACGACGATCACGGTGAACACGGCGCTGACTCCGTGGGTGACGACCGCGGCGACGGGGAAGTTGCGCTCGGCCGCGGCGTCCTCGTCACGGGAGTGGCGGCCACTGCTCGGCAGCCAGCGGAAGAGCAGGACCGCTCCGAGGGACGCGACGATCAGGACGAGCGCGGAAGCCGCCCGCCCCGCGGAGGCCACCCGGGAGAAGGTGAACAGCGCCCAGCAGCACAGCCCGGCGACCGCGAGCAGGATGTGCGCGAGGATGACGGACACCGGAAGGCGGGTGACGGCCGCGGCGCGCTGCCGCCAGCCGCCCTCGCGGAGCCAGACCGTCAGCAGGTACGCGCCGATGACAGCGGTGAGGATCCAGAAGCCGAGCCCCGCATACCCCAATGCTTCCTCCTCCCCTCCCGTGCGCCCCTGCCATAGCGCCCATGACAGCAGGATCCGGCGGCACGGACGGCACCCCATGAACCCCCCGCCCCCGAAGGGGTGAACTCCACCGCGCCCGGGGACGGTTGTGCTCCGCCTCTGCTAGGGCGCCGACGGGATGGCACTAGCACCACCACGGGTACGGGTAGTAGCGATATCGCCCCGGGCCCGCCCGTTCGACGAGGCTGAGTACCACCGATCGACCTCAACGGGAAGAACAGCACATGCACTTGCCCAGGAAACCGGCGCGCTGGGCCCTGGCCGCCGTTTGCGGGATCCTCGCCGCGACCGCCCTGCCCCTGTCCACCGCGCACGGCGCGAACCCGGCCGGCGCACCTCCCGTACCGGAGCGGTACGCCCATCAGCGGCTCGACTGGCAGCCGTGCAAGGACGGTTCGCTGGAGTGCGCGGCCATGTCGGTACCGCGCGACTGGTACCACCCGGACGCGGGACCGAGCCTCACGGTGGCGGTGTCCCGGCACCGGGCCGCGGACCCCGCCGCGCGCCGGGGCGTCCTGATGATGGCGGCCGGCGGGCCGGGCGCCTCGGGCCTGGGCCGGCCCGCCGGACTGGCCTCGTACGCGCCGAAGCTGGCGGCCGCCTACGACATCGTCGGCTTCGACCAGCGCGGTGTCGGGGCCAGTACCAACGTGGTCTGCTCGGACCAGGACACCGTCGACGCCCTGTTCGGCAGCGGCGATCTGCGCGACCGCGGCGAGCAGGCCGTCCGCGCCACCCTGGAGCGCACCCGCGCCTTCGTACGGGACTGCCGGCGCAACTCCGGGGACCTGCTGCCGTACATCACCACCGACCAGGCCGTGCACGACATGGACCTCTACCGCGCGCTCCTCGGCGCCGACAAGGTCTCCTACTACGGCCCGTCCTACGCCACCATGCTGGGCGCCTACTACGCGACCGAGTTCCCCCGCCGCGTCGACCGGGTGGTGCTCGACAGCAACATCGGCTTCACCGGCAGCTGGCAGACCTTCATGACGGGTCAGCCGCTCAGCTTCCAGCGCCGCTTCGAGGAGGACTTCCTGCCCTGGCTGGCGAAGAACGACGCCACCTACCACCTGGGCCGGACCCCTGGGGAGGCGAAAGCACGCTACGAAGGGCTCCGGACGGCGCTGCGCGAGCACCCGCTGGACCTCGACGGGGCCGTCATCACGTCCAACCACCTCGACGCGGCGGCGACCGGCTCCGTCTACAGCGGTGGCACCTTCCCGGACCTCGCGGCCGCCCTCGGTGTGCTGGAACACCCGGACAGCGCCCCGCCGGCCGCCCGGCAGGCCCTCGCCCGGAAACTCGAACACCCGCTGGCGGCCGGGTTCGCCGCCGACTTCTTCTCCGTCGTCTGCTCGGACACGCCGTGGACCCGCAGCACCGGCTACTGGGTGAGGAAGAGCGAAGCGGACACCCTCAGCCATCCCCTGGCCGGGGCGAGGGAGTTGACGTTCGCGTCGGTCTGCGCGGCCTGGCCGCGCTCCACGGCGCCGCACGTCGAGGTCACGGGCAAGGGGCTGCCGCCCGTCCTGATGCTCAATTCGGTCAACGACCCGGCGACCCATTACGAGGGCGCCCTGCGGGCCCACCGAGGGCTCGCGGGATCACGCCTGATCACGGTGAGCGGCGGCGACCACGGCCTCTACCAGGCGCACAACGCCTGCGTGGACACCTACGTCGAGGACTTCCTCCTCGAAGGCCGGCTGCCGGCCCAGGACTCCGCCTGTGCGGGGAAACCGCTGCCCGATCCTGCGGCGGGGCCCCGTCCGGGGGGCGCAGGAACCTCGGACCACCGCCGCACCCCGTGATCGACGGCGGGGTCGCGCTCCCCCGCTCCCTCCATGACGTCGAGAGCGCTCGCGGCTCCGGGTGGACCCGTGGTCGCGGGCCCGGCGGCTACCCCTGCGCTGCCGCGCGCGCCCGCCCCCAGGCACGGGCGAACAGTTCGTGCGGCGGGACCGGGCACAGGAAGCGGATGAACGGGCCCTGGGGCTCCGACGTCCCGGCGGACACCAGGTGGGCCGGGAGTTTGGCGGTCTCCACCGGCAGGTGGGGTGCCTTGAACTCCGTCCACGCGCCGGGGACGAAGGCCGTCCGGCCGGGCCCGGGCACGCCTGCCGGTCTGGACGGCGCATGCCGCCGCCAGGTCGGCCTGAGCCGCCTTGTGGCAAGCGGGAGTCCAGCCATTCCAGCGGCGGACGTTCTGGTCCGTGGGCCGGGCCAGGGCCAGGAGCTGGAGGTACAGGGCGGCCGCGTCCGCGCCGACCCCGAGGACGCCCGTGACCTCGGCGACCAGACCGGGAGTGCTCAGGGCCGGGTTCAGCTCGTGACCGCCCGGCGGCACCGGGGTCGAGGCCGCGCGGTCGACCATCCGGGCGAGCCCCTCGCCGCACACCGCCTGAATCCGCCGGACGGCCTCCAGCAGGCCGGGCAGGCCCAGTTCGCCGCACAGCCGCACGGCCCGCTCCACGCGCTCCGGATCGGCCAGTGCGGCCGGCCGCAGGAACACGTCACGACCGGGTACGGAGACCACGAACAGGCCGTCGTCATGGGCGGTGGACACCTCCGTGTCCTCCCGGTACAGGGGCTCGGGGCAGGGCAGCACGGTTCCCGCGTACGGGGTGAAGGCCGGGTCACCGGCCACCGCGCGGCCCAGCTCGAAGTACCAGCCCAGCGGGATCAGCGTCCCGGGGTCGTCCAGCAGCTCCCGCAGCGCGCCGTACAGGCGCACGGCTCCCGCGGCGGCCGGATCACCGACCGGACGCTCCGTCAGCGCCCAGGCCACGACGGACGCGGGTTCGCGGTGGAGGGACCGGCCGGTGATCACCCAGCGGCCGGCGCTGCCGTCCGCCTCCCCGTGGTGCAGGCTGAGCCCGCCGCCCCGGTGGCCGACGAGGACGAACCCGGAGCCGGGGAGGGCGGCCTCCGCGGGCGCCCGGCCGGCCGCGAGGGCGCGGGCCCAGCCGTCACCCAGCCCCAGGTCGGCTTCGAGCGCCCCGGCCAGCCCCTCGTCCACGTACGGGGTGGTGCCGAGCAGCTCCGCCCAGACGGCGGCCATCCGCTCCGCCGCCGCGGTCATCCCGCCCTGCGCCCACAGTTCGGCCGGGTCCTCGGGGACCCCTGCCGCGAGCACCGCCCGCCGCCCGGCGTCGCCGAGCCGGTGACAGAGGTCGCCAGGTCGCGCGGGGTGCGGGCGCGTACGGCCAACGGGCCTGGTGCCCGGTTGCGGTGCCGGCCAGCGTCTCCTCCGCCACCTTTGACCCAGGCGACCGGGTACCGGGCATCGGCATCGGCACCGGGCACGACGCGAGCGCCACCGGGTGGCGGGCCGTCCGGCGCCGCCCGTAGACACGTCGCCCGAGAACGGTTTGTACGTACTCGCGGGTATCGCGACCTGATGGGGCCGGGATTTGATACTTCTGGACAGCTCCGGTGTGCGCGCTGTCCGCAGGAAGGACGTGACCGTGCTCGATTCCCTGCGCCCCAAAAACGTCGTCTGCCCGTATTGCCAGGCCAGCGACAAGGAAGGCGTCGCGCGGACCCTGTCGGCCGTGGCGGGCGCGCTGTCGGTGACCTGGCACACCGCGGCCTGCCCGCACTACGCCGCCGACCTGATCCTCGCCGACGCCGCCCGCGAACACCTGCAGACCTGAGGGCCGTCCCGCAGTCCCCGGCGGGTCGGCGCACGGCGTCGGATACGGAACACCGCGAGGCGGAGGTGGCCCAGTGTCCGGGCCCAGGCCGGTAACTGTTCGTAGCCCGCCCTCGGCGGTCGTCGGAAAGCTCCGGCTCTCGACGAAGGCGCCAGCGGCCGTGACCACGCCGGCAACGTGGACGTCCTTGTGCGTGTCGACACCCAGCACGACGTCGGGGTTGCCCCGGTCCAGCGGGGCGGGCCGGGTCATCCTGGTCACGGTCACCCGTCTCCTGCAGCTATGCAGCTATGCAGCTACGGGAAGTGGGGCGGCCATCGCTGGATCGGTCAGGGCGGTCAGTCGTATCGGGTGGCCGGGCCGCGCCACTGCTTGAGCTTGTCGATGCGCCACCGGAAGCGGGCCGGCCGTCCGCGCTCGTGTCCCACCTCCGGCCGACGGAACGGTGGAGCCACCTCCGTCCACGGTAGTCCCGGCGATGGCGGCTGTCCGCTCCGGCGCGGTGCCACTGCTCCGCACGGTGGGCAGCTCCCCTCCCGGTACCGGCTGCTCGACGGGGTGGCCGGTTCCAGTAGCATGCACCCCACTAATTGAACGTGCTCAAATCCTGGGGGCTTTGGTGGGGGAAGCAACGAAGGGCCGCCGGCTCGCCGTCGTGCTGTGGTCGGCGCTCGCGGTGGAGGTCGCGGGACTGGTGGGGACGTTCGCGTTGGCGGACACCACCATGCTGGTGCCGGAATTCCACGGGAATCTCGTCCTGGCGTGCGCGATGCTCCTCGCCATGACCCTGGCGGTCCTGCCGATCGTGGTCGTGGTGCTGACGCTGCGCGATGACCGGAACACCACTGCCGTCTGGCGGGCAGCCGCCTCGTGGATCCTCGCGCTCGCACTCCTGGTCATGCTGGTCAGGGCGGGCACGGGGCCCTGGGTCGTCTGGTGCGCCGTCGCGATGGCCGCCTCGTGCGCGGCCACCGTCCTGTGCGCCGGCAGCCCGACGGGGCTGTCGATCCAGCCGCCCCGCGCCGCAGTCGCAATCGCCGTCGTCGCGCTGGCGGCGGCGGCCTGCGGCTCCTACTCCGGGCCGTACACGGACTATCCGGGAGTCTGGACCGCCTCGGAGGACGCTGCGTCCCTGACCCTGACCGGGCAGACGAACTCCGGGCAGGGTGGCCAGTACACCCTGCGGGTCGGGACGTGCACGGAACAGGGCAGTTGGGTCTTCCACTACCCGCAGATGTCGACTTCGGTCCAGATGTGGCTACACCGTGAGGGCGCGCTCGCGTGCATCCCGGGCGGACCGCAGACCCAGGTACACATTGTCGACGGCAACCGGGCGGCTCCGGTCATCACGCTTCCCGGGCTGCTTCTGACGAAACAGTGAGCGGGCGCTCAGAGCCGTTCGGGCGGCCCTCGGCCACCGGGCACGGGGTGGGGGCCGGGCTGCCGATCCCGACGGCGATGCCGCTGCCCCGGTGGCCGGTCGAGTCGAAACGGCCTAGGCCGGGCCGGGGGCGAGGCCGTCGGCCACCAGGCCGGCGAGTACCGCCTCGCCCAGGGCGTGCACGGCGGACTGGGGACGGACCATCACGGTGAACTCCCTGACCCGGCCCGTCTCGTCGAGCTGGAGCAGGTCGATTCCGTGGATCTGCTTGCCGTTCACGAGGGCCCGGAAGGGCAGGATCGCCGACGGTGCCTCCGCGCCGTCCGCGCTGGTCTCGGCCACGCCCTCCAGGTGTCCGACGTAGCGGAGGTCCTCGAACACGCGGAGCAGGACGCCGAAGAGTCCCAGCACCATCGGCTTGCCCTCGAACGGTGTGAACTTCACCGGGCTGTAGAGCCGGATGTCCTCGGCGAACAGGTCGCCCATCGCGGCGAGATCGCGCTTCTCCACGGCGGCGCGGAAGCGTTCGGCAGTCTCCATGACCCCTCCTGATACTCAAGGATATGACTAGTCGCTTTCTTGAGTATCATGCACCGGACGGACGAGACGGGGAAGGTGCTGCGGCGATGGCTTTGAGACATGCCGTGCTGGCGGCGCTGCTGGACGGTGAGTACAGCGGGTACCAGCTGGCGAAGGTGTTCGACGTCAGCGTCGCGAACTTCTGGCACGCGCTCCCCCAGCAGCTGTACGCCGAGCTGGCCAAACTGGAGAAGGAAGGCCTGGTCGCGGGTCGGCAGGTGATCCAGGAGACACGGCCCAACAAGCGACTGTTCAAGGTCACCGACGCCGGCCGCGCCGCGCTGGAGGAGTTCGCCGCGGCGTCGTCGAAGCCGTCGGTCATCCGCGACGACCTGCTCGTCAAGGTGCAGAGCGCGGACCGCATCGGTACGGCGGCGGTGATCGAACAGCTCGAAGAACGGGCCGCCGCCGCCGGGGCGAAGATCGAGCTGCTCGGCGAACTGCTGCGGCAGATGCGGGGGGACATGGACGAGGCGGAGTTCCTGCTGCGCGGCGAGCGGATCGGCGGGTACCTGACATGCCTGCGCGGCGTGGCCTTCGAGCAGGGCAACCGGGAGTGGTGCCTGCGGGCCGCGGCCGTCCTGAGGGAAAGGCAGGTCACCCGTGCCGGACGGTGAGTACCTGCGCTACGTGGCCCTCGGTGACAGCCAGACCGAAGGGATGGGCGACGGGGACGACACCGTCGGTCTGCGGGGCTTCGCCGACCGGCTCGCCGAGCACCTCGCGGCCGTCAACCCCGAGGTCCGCTACGCCAACCTGGCCGTACGGGGACGCAAGGCCGGTCAGGTCCGCGCCGAGCAGCTGGGGCCCGCCCTGGACCTGCGCCCCGATCTGACCACCGTCGTCGCCGGGGTCAACGACATGCTCCGGCCCCGGTTCGACGCCGCTGAAGTGGCCGGGCACCTGGAGGAGATGTTCGCCGCGCTGACGGCCGCCGGCAGCCACGTGGTGACCGTGACGTTCCCCGACGTGGGGGCGATGGTGCCACTGGCGCGTCCGCTCGGATCCCGCGTCCGCGACCTCAACACCCGCATCCGCGCGGCTGCCGCGCGCCACGGGGTCACCGTCGCCGACGTCGGGCGGCACGCGGTAGCCACCGACCCGCGGCTGTGGACCGCGGACCGCCTCCACGCGAGCCCCGTCGGCCACGAGCGGATCGCCGCCGCCCTCGCCCGGGCCATCCGGCTGCCCGGAAGCGACGACAGCTGGACGCTCCCCCTGCCGCCCCGGCCGGTCCCGGGCCGCCGACAGGCCGCAGGGGCCGAACTGCGCTGGGTGGCCGGGTTCCTCGGTCCCTGGATCGGACGCCGCCTGCGCGGCCGCTCCTCCGGCGACGGCCGGACCGCGAAGCGCCCCGAACTCCGGCCCCTGGGTTAAGGGCTGTCCCGTCGGCTATCGTCCGTCACCGCACCGCACCGCAAGAGCCGGGCACGGGGGATGTGACGGGTGACCGGGCAAGACGTTCCGGCGCAGCGTTTCGAGGCGCAGCGCGCCCGCCTGCGGGCCGTGGCCTACCGCATGCTGGGCTCGCCGGCTGAAACGGAGGACGGCGCTCAGGAGGTCTGGCTCAAGCCGAGCCGCTCCGACGCCGACGCCGTGGACAATCTGGGCGTGCTTAAGGGCCGCCCTCGGGGACGGGCAGGAACTTGCCCGCTTTCAGAGCGAGCTGCCGGGCGAAGTAGGCCGCCGCGTCGGGTCGCATGCGGGCCAGGGCGACCATGCCCGTGATGACGACGTCGCAGACCTCGTCGTGGACGTCCTCCCAGCTGTGCGAGTGCCCCTTGCGCGGGTTGGTGCCCTTGGCTCCGATCACGGCCTGTGCGGCCTCGCCGAACTCCTCGCCGATCTTGAGCACTTGGAGCAGGTGGCTCTCCTCCGGCTTCAGCCCCAACTCGGCGTCGGACGCGTCGAAGCGGTCGGCGAGGGCGGTGATGGTGTCCCATGTGGCGGTCACGGCGTGCGGTACCTCCCTGTTCCCGTGCCCGCACGCGGCGGCGTCGGGCAGGGGCAGCACCCTACCGGCGGCGCGGCGGCCGTCCCGTCTCGCTGGAGAACTCTCCACAGCTGCCGGTAGGTTGATCGTATGCGTCTGACGAAGTACGGCCACGCCTGTATCCGCCTCGAAGTCGGGGACCGCGTCCTCGTGATCGACCCGGGAACGCTGTCCGAAGCGGAATGCCTCCTCGGAGCGACCGCCGTACTCATCACCCATGAGCACGAGGACCACATCGACGTCGCCGCGCTCAAGGCGGCGCGCGAACTCAACCCCGCGCTGACCGTGCACACCCACGCCGCGCTGGCCGCGGAGCTCGGCGACGGCGTGACCGCGGTCGAGGCGGGCGACGCCTTCACCGCGGCCGGCTTCGCCGTGCGCGCCGTCGGCGGCGCACACGCAGAGATCGTCGACGGCCTGCCCGGCTGCCCCAACCTCGGTTACATCGTCGACGGCGTCTACCACCCGGGCGATTCGCTGTTCGTGCCCTCCGAGACGGTCGAGACGCTGCTGGTGCCGGCGTCCGGACCCTGGCTGAAGACGGGCGAGGCCATCGGGTTCGTGCGTGCGGTGAAACCGGCCCGCGCCTTCCCCATCCACGACGCCCTCGTGAACGAACTCGGCAGGGACAACTTCGACCGGTGGCTGGACGGGAAGGGCGGGACCGACTACTCCCGCGTCCCGCTGGGCGGTTCGGTCGATCTGCCTTAGCCCGTGGTCGCGTACGGACGCCCGCCGGATCCACTGCGGCGGGCGGCCCCCTCGGGGCGGTCGCCTGACGGACCACCGCGGTCGCGGCGTCAGGCCGATTGCAGGGGCGGGACGTTCCTCGTGAGCGCGGCGGCCGGCAGCAGAATGCTCGGCTCGCCGCCGGGGTCCTCGGCCATCACGACGCCGGCCGCCTGAATGGCGAAGCCCGCGGGCCAGAGGGTGAGGTCGCTCGCCGACGCGCCCTGCAACGCGGCGCCTGTCAGGTCGGCACCAGTGAGGTCGGCTCCCCGCAGGTCGGCCAGGCTCAGATCCGCACCGGTGAACTTGGTGCCACGGCACCGAGCCTTGCGCAGGTTCGCCTCCCGCAGGTCGGCGTCGCAGAAGTCGGCGTCACGGAGGTCGGCCCTGACCATGCGGGCGCCGCGCAGGTCGGCTTCGATGCAGCGGCTCCGGTGGAGAATCGACGTCCCGAGCTCCACGTGCCGCATGTTGGCCGCGGTCAGCGATGCCTCTCCGTCGAAGTTCATGTGGTGCAGCCACAGTCCGTCGCAGTCGGCCCGCCGCAGGTCGGTGTAGCTGAGGTTGAGCCAGTCGGGCCGACGGTCCTGGAACAGCATGCCGAGGCCGGTGAGCGCCACCTGGGCATCCGCGGCACGGGTCTCCAGAGGAGGCACGGAGTTGACGGAGGTCTGCGCCGCCGGGGACTCCGGCCCTTGTGGGGGCCATGGCAGATGAGTCCGCAGGAACGCCGCCATGATCGAGACGACCGCCTCACGGTCGTGCGCCGAATGGTCCGCGATCCGCCACAACGCGTACAGACCACCGATCCGCACGTCCAGCTTCTCGCTGCCGAGCTGGTCGACCGCCCGGCTGAAGCGGTCGGTGATGTGTCCCTCCCGGGTGGCGTTCAACCCCTCCTGGCTCAACCTCAGTTGCCGCCAGGTGGCGTACGCCCCGAAGAGGACGACGGCGCCACCGACGGCCTGCAGGAGCGTCGTGCGCACGTTGTTCACAGCGGCGAGCCGTTCGGCGGCCCCGATCCGGGCACCCGCGAGATCGCGGTCGACCACCGGCCCCGGCAGCACGACGACCACGACGGTCAGCGCGGCGAGCGCGGCCAGTACCGCCGCCGCCGTGATGAGAACGACCCCGACCCGACGCCCCCGCGGGGCAACGGGCGTACGGCGGTGATGAGGAGATCCCCCTGTATCCATGCGCACCTGATCGCAAGGCGGGGCGGAACCGGGTGTGCCCGTCCGGTCAGCGCACCGGCATCGGCGGATGCCCCTGAGCCTGCGCGAGCCGGCACCGCCCGGCACTGCGGGACCGGCCACCGGCCCCCGGCCGGTGCCCCGACAGCCCGCAGAGGCGGTGATTGTCCCGATGTCGGCGGCTACCTGCGGGATGCGGATGGTTCCTCACGGGTCGTGACGAAGGCAATTCGACACGTAGTAATTAGATGAATCCCTGACTGAATTCCCGTCAACAAGCCAATGCCGCATATCTCGATTTGATAACGACTCCCCCGAAATGGCCTGGACCAATCACCCTCGACGCGCGTAACTTCCTTGAATCTATTGCTTATTGATGGTTCGTCAAATCTGACCTACAGGTAACGGAACGATTTCTCGAAGCCCCCTCCCGTTTGTCCGAATTCTCCGGCGCATTCGTCTGGCAGGCTTCCGCGCACCCAGTGATCCCGATCCGATTTGAGGTGCCCATGACAGGACAACGCAGACGGCGCGAACACCGACGCAAACCCCGGCGGTTGATACTCCTCACCGCCGCCACGGCCGCGGCGGCGGTGATAGCCGCCGGCATCGCCTACTCCGGACTCGGCGACGGAGCCCAGGCGGCGGCTCCGGTGGAGGCCGCCGCAGAGCCGGTCTCGCCGGCCGCCGCACCCGCCCGCGACCAGGACCCGGACCCGATCGCGAGCGCGCCCGCCAACGAGGGCGACCGCGGCATGGTGTACGACGGCCTTGAGGTCGCGCCGAAGGGCGACCGGTGCGTCGGCGTGTACCGCACCGGCGCCGGACAGTGCAGCCACGGCCCCGACGCCCCGCCCAAGGGCGTGGACATCAAGAAGGACATCGCTCCGGCCGTCCAGGCGAAGGCTCCCGCGGCCGATCCGGCCAGCCCCGCGAGCGACGACCCGGCGACCACCGAGGGCGGCGGGCGTCCTCAGGACGCGCCCGCGGCCGATGCCGGGTCCGCCAAGGCCAAGGCCGACGCGCCCCCGCCCGCCGCCACGACGGGCGGTCAGACCGTCGCCGCCGGGCCCGCGGGCCAGACCGTCCAGTGCGACGGCGACGGCAGCACCGGCAACCGCGTCCAGGTCGTGTACGTCCACGGTCCCGGCCGTGACCGCTACTCCGAGTACGTCGCCTCGTTCCGCAAGTGGGCGGCCGACGCCGACCTCATCTACTCGACGAGCGCCCAGGAGACCGGCGGCATCCGCCACATCCGGTACGTGACGGCCGCCGACTGCACCCCGACCGTGCTCAACATCGAGCTCCCGGACTCGGCGCTGTCCGAGTTCAGCGCGACCAACTCCGCGCTCGCCGGCAAGGGACTCGACCGGCGCGACCGCAAGTACATGATCTTCGCGGACACCCAGGTCTACTGCGGCATCGGCACCTTCAACGGCGACGAGCGGCCCGGCCAGGCCAACCTGAGCAACTTCGGTCCCTCGTACGGACGTACGGACTCCGGCTGCTGGGGCGGTCACACCGCCGCGCACGAACTCGGCCACAACCTGGGCGCGGTCAACAACAGCGCCCCGAACACCAGCCGGGGCGCGCACTGCACGGACGAGTGGGACGTCATGTGCTACTCGGACACCCCGTACTACCCGCAGATGCGCAACGTCTGCACCAACCAGGCGTCCGAGAACATCCTGGACTGCAACCACGACGACTACTTCCACACCAGCCCGAAGGCCGGCAGCTACCTGGCCACGCACTGGAACATCGCGGACAACCAGTTCCTGATGAAGACCAAGGGCGGCGGCACCGACCCCGGTCCGAACCCGAACCCGAACCCGACGCCGACCAAGAAGCCCACGCCGACGCCGACGAAGAAGCCCACCGGCGGACCGGCCGTGACCGCGGCCCAGATCCAGTCCAACTCCGTCGTGGTGAGCTGGCCCAAGGTCGAGGGCGCCGCGTGGTACCAGGTCCTGCTGAACGGCAAGCACCTGGCCTGGGTCCAGTCCCAGGCGCTGCGCATCTACAACCTGCAGCCCGGTACGGCGTACACGGTCGCCGTCTCGGTCCGCGACGGCTCCGGCCGTGACACCGGACCCGGCAAGGCCGCGTCCTTCCGTACGACCGGCGCGGGCGGCGGTACGACCACGCCCGGCGCGCGCTACTTGCTCGGCAACGGCAGCACCGGCATGAACGCAGAGGTGTGGGGCGGCCGCGGCGCCGACGGCACCGTGCTCGTCGGTGCGCGTGCCAACGGGTACGCCCAGCAGCAGTGGTACTTCGACGACGCGGGCAACGGTCAGGTCCGCATCCGGTCCGCCGTCTCCGGCAAGTGCCTGCAGCCGGGCGGTACCCCGGCCGCGGGCATGTGGGTCGCGCAGCAGCCCTGCGGCTCGGGCGGTGCGCAGGCCTGGAAGCTGACGTCCCGCGGTGGCGCGGTGGCCGTCACGGACCCCAGCGGCGGCTTCGCCCTGACCGTGAGCAACCGCCCCTACTACGGGAACTGGCTGCTCGACCTGCAGCGGGCCGACGGCCGCGCGACGCAGGCCTGGACGGTCCAGAAGTCCGGCTGACCTACCGGTCGAACGACGGACGGGCGTGCAGCCCCGACGTCCTGAGCCCACCCCGGGGGGGGGGGCGCCCCCCCCCCCCCCCCCCCCCCCCCCCCCCCCCCCCCCCCCCCCCCCCCCCCCCCCCCCCCCCCCGAACG